>NZ_KB891233.1 GCF_000373365.1 Parafrankia discariae | reverse complement strand
ACCAGGGCACCGAGATGGCCGAGCACGCCCGATTCACCGTCACGACCGGTATCCCTGTCTACTTCTGCGACCCGCATTCACCATGGCAGCGTGGGAGCAACGAGAATACCAACGGGCTGCTCCGCCAGTATTTCCCTAAGGGCACCGACCTGTCGGATCACACACAGGCGGAACTCGACCGTGTCGCCGACCTGTTGAATCGCCGCCCGCGTCAGACCCTGGACTGGGATACACCCGCCGAAAGACTCAATCACCTGCTACTCTCGCAGAGCGGTTGATGCACTGACGGGTTGAGCTCGCCGACGACTGGATCACCCGGCGATGGGTGCCATTTAGGATTGAGCTGTTCGTGTTCCGGATCCGACGGTCCGAGGCTGACCTGCCAGCAATTTTTCCAATTTGCAAAATTAATTTAAATAAGGTTTATGATTGCGTGGTAGCGCGCTGATTATAGGCTGCCGGGATCGCTGCCGCTGTCGTCTGGCGTGTGTGTGGATGGCGTTGACTGTGGGCGAGTCGAGTGGTGGTTGTCCGGTGGGAGCACTTTACCCGCTCTCGTGCTCGATGTGTCGTGGATTTTGAGGGGGAGGGTGAATGTGGACGCGATGTGGTCTCCTCGAGCCCACCCTTGTCTGGAGTGACACCCAGCCCTTATTGTCGAACGTATGTTCGAAGTAAAAATGAGGTGGGTGTCTGTGTCATGAATGCCGCAAAGAGCGTGGAGGGTGACGCGGTCGTCCCGAGCCCTGGTGAGCTCTTGGAAAAGGAGGCGGCAGTCGAGGTGCGGGCGCTGCTTTTGGAGATTGGTGCGGCGGTGAGGTCGATAGCGGCGGGGAACGCCGACCTGCTGCGGTTGCTGGCACGGTTTGCTGAGCTGCGGCCACCGGAAGCCGGCCGGGATGAGCCGTTCGAGGAGTTCGCCGCGGAGGATGTCGCGGC
This sequence comes from Parafrankia discariae, assembly GCF_000373365.1. Lineage (NCBI taxonomy): Bacteria > Bacillati > Actinomycetota > Actinomycetes > Frankiales > Frankiaceae > Parafrankia > Parafrankia discariae. The sequence continues at coordinate 44,620 of NZ_KB891233.1, read as the reverse complement.
GGTGCTGGGTGTGTCCCCGCGGTCCGCCGCTGGTCAGTTGCTGTTCGCCTGCACGGTGACACGTCGTCTGCCGCACGCGCTGAAGGCGTTGCACTCCGGCGTGCTGGATGTGCAGCGCTTGCGGTCGTTGGAGAACGCGGTGCGCCCGTTGGGCGCCGAGCTCGCGGCGCGGGTTGAGGAGCGGGTGCTGGCGGGTGGGGCGCGGGTGAACCGGGGGGCGTTCACGGACGCGTGCCGTCGTGCCGTGCACCGGCTGGATCCGGCGGGGGCGGCGGAGCGGGCGCGGGCACGAAGGAAGGAACGGCGGGTGTGGGTGTCCGCGGGTGAGGACGGGGTCAGCGCCCTGTCGGCGGTGCTGCCTGCGGAGGAGGCGACCGCCTGCTACCAGCGGGTCGACCGGATCGCGCAGGGGATCGCCGCGGATCGTGTGGCCAGGGGCGGCCGTAGCCGTGATGAGATCCGCGCGGACGTCCTCGTCGATCTGCTCTGCGGTCGCGCCGAGCACGCCGCGCCGCTCGCCTGCGAGGTGCAGGTGGTGGTGCCGGTGACGGTACTGCTGGGCCTGGCGGAGGATCCTGGGGAGATTCTCGGATACGGTCCGGTTCCCGCCGAGGTGGCTCGGGAGATGGCCGCACGACCGGGGTCGACGTGGCGACGGATCCTCACCGGCCAGAGGGGGGCGCTGGTGGAGGTCGCGGATCGGCGGTTGCCGACCGCGGCGCAGGCCCGCCATGTGCGGGCACGAAACCGCAGCTGTGTTTTTCCGGGGTGTGTGCGTTCGTCGCGGTGGGCCGATATCGACCATACGGTTGCACATTCCGCCGGTGGGTCGACGCTCACGCGGAACCTCGGACCGATGTGCCGCAAACATCATCGCATGAAGCATTCCCTGAATTGGCGGGTGACGCAGCCGGAGGAAGGAGCCTTCGTCTGGGAGGGTCCGTTCGGTGCGATGCCGCGCACCCACCCGAATTCATATATCGAACCGCGGAACAAGTCCGGTGCGATGGGAGTGAGTGGCGATGCGTCGAACGAGACCGCCTCGGGATAGAATGTCTCGCACGACAGGAAGACGTCTTCCTTGGGCCATCCCCGCGTACGTCAACACCCGAAATAAGATTCGGACCCGGGTCGCAATTTTCCTTGTCGGGTGCGGTGTACCTGGGCCCGTCTCAAGGGGCGACACCTTCGGCGTTGGCGCGTCGAGGGGTCGTCCCCGGACCGGAGACGTGCAACGCTATTTCGTCGATCCGGCACTGCCGCCTGCATTGACGGGAACGGTCGGGTCGATGCCGGCATCGTCGAACGCCGCCTGGATGCCGCCGGCGATCCGGCGGTGCCGGACGAGCATCTCGTCGAGATCGGGATGGGTCGGCACTCCGTTCTCCACCACGAGCCTGCCGGCCACGATCGTGTGCCGGGCCGCGGTGGGCCCGCAGCGCAGCCAGGCGTCGATCGGGTCGGAGAGAGCTCCCGCGTACGCGATCCCGTCCAACGGCCAGACGACGAGGTCGCCGACAGACCCGACGGAGAGTTCGCCGATTTCACCGGTCCGGCCTAGACAGCCCGCGCCACCCCGGGTGGCGATCTCCAGTGCGTCCCGGGCGGACATCGCCGCGGCTCCGTGTCGCAGCCGACCCAGCAGCATGGCGGTCCGAGCCTCCAGCCACAGCGAGGCCGAATCGGCGGATGACGACCCGTCGCAGCCCAGGCCGACCGGGACGCCGGCCGAACGGAGCTCCGCCACGGGCGCGAGGCCGCCGCCGAGGATCATGTTGCTGCTCGGGCAGTGGGCCACCCCGGTGCCCCACCGGCCGAGCCGCTTGATCTCCTCCTCGTCGGGGCAGATGCAGTGCGCGACCCACGCCCGGTCGCCGCCCCAGCCGACCTCCTCGAACTGGTCGATCGGGCGCCGTCCGAACACCGCCAGGCAGTAGTCGTCCTCTTCTGGGTCCTCGGCCAGATGCGTGTGCAGCCGGACGTCCAGGGACTCGGCCAGTTCCGCGGTGGCCCGCATGAGCTCCGGACTGACAGAGAACGGCGAGCAGGGTGCCAGCGCGATCCGAATCATCGCGCCGTAGGACGGGTCGTGATGCTGGGCCACGAGACGGGCGGAGTCGGAGAGGATCTCATCCGCGTCCTGGACGACCGAGTCAGGAGGGAGCCCACCGTCCTTGACCGAAAGTGACATCGAGCCGCGGGTCGGGTGGAACCGCATGCCCAGCGTCCGTGCCGCGGCGACCTCGGCGGAGATGAGATCGCCGCCGCCGCGCGGGTGTACGTACAGATGGTCGGTCGATGTGGTGCAGCCGCCGAGCGCCAGTTCGGTCAGGCCCACGTAGGCGGAGGTGTGGACCGCTTCCTCGTCCAGCCGTGACCAGAGTGGATAGAGCGTCGTCAGCCAGGTGAAGAGGGTGCCGCCGAGCGCCGGAGCGAAGGAACGGGTGAGGTTCTGGTAGATGTGATGATGTGTGTTCACCAGGCCCGGCGTTATGAGACAGCCGTCGGCACGCAGGACTCGGGTCGCGGCCGGGGGTGGGTCGGACTGGCCGCCGAGCGCACTGACCAGGCCGTCGGTGATCGCTATCCAGCCGCCCGGGATCTCCCGGCGGTCGGCGTCCACGGTGGCGACAAGCTCCGCGCCGACCACCAGGAGGTCGGCGGGACGATGACCCGGGCGTTGCCCCGCTGGTGCGGCACCGGGTGCGGCCGTGTGGCCGGACCGGGCTGGGCTTTCCGGGCTGCCTGGGCCACCTGGGCTGCTGGTCACGGAGCCGGATGCGGTCATGGGCGCTGATTGTGCTGTTCCGGCGTTACACACGGATGACATGTGGGGCGGGTGGCGTGTTGGACAGGTCCGGCGTGCTTGAGGAGCGCGAGCGGCGGATCGTGATGATCGACGACCCCGCCGATCCGCGTGTCGCGGACTATGTGGCGCTGACCGACGTGGCGCTGCGCCGGCGGCGTGAACCCGCGGAGGGGTTGTTCATCGCGGAGGGCGAGAGGGTGATCGACCGCGCGCTGCGTGCGGGCTACCGGCCCCGCTCGGTTCTGGTCTCGCCGGCACGGCTCGGGGGAGTTCCGGAACGCTTCTGGTCGACGCCGGGGCTCGGCGGGCACGAGGGGCAAGAGGGGCTTGGCGGGCAAGAGGGGCATGTCGGGTACGAAAGGCATGCCGGGCACGTCGGACGCGAGGGGGACGGCGGTCGTGATGAGCGGTCGGGCCGGCATGACGCGCCGGTCTACGTCGCGGGGCCAGCCCTGCTCGCCGAGATCACCGGCTTTGAGGTGCACCGGGGTGCGCTGGCGTCGATGTGCCGTCGTCCGCTGCTCGACCCGGTGGAACTGCTTCGCGTCGCGAGGCGGGTACTGGTCTGCGAGGACCTGGTCAGCCACACCAACCTCGGCGCGATCTTCCGATCAGCGGCGGGGCTCGGTATGGACGCCGTCCTGTTGAGCCCACGGTGCGCGGATCCGCTCTACCGGCGCTCGGTACGGGTGTCGATGGGAGAGGTCTTCGCGGTTCCCTACGCCCGACTTGATCCCTGGCCGGGGGCGTTGTCCCTGCTCGGTGCGGCCGGGTTCGAGGTACTCGCGCTGACGCCCGCGCCTGACGCTGACGAACTGACGGTCGCCATGGTCGATCCTGATGATCGCGTCGCCCTGCTGCTGGGGACGGAGGGTCAGGGGCTGACCGGCGAGGTCCTGGCCACGGCGACCCGGCGGGTGCGGATACCGATGGCCCACGGCGTGGATTCGCTGAATGTGGCGGCGACGGCGGCGATCGCCTGTTACGTGCTGGGCGTTCGCTCCTGACGACCACTCAGGCCGGTGACGCCAGCCAGCTTCCCACCGGCCCGGGAAGATTCCTGGCGACCCAGAAGACGGCGATCAACGTGGGCAGCAAGGGCAGCAGGCGGGCTGGGAGCATGGGAACCCGGCGGCGCCATCCCGCGCACCGTGCCATCGCGATCAGCCAGCCGAGGACGAGGCCCGGCACGGCGAGGACGAGAAACAGGTTGTGGTCGGCAGCGACGAGCGGATGGCCGTGCAGGAGCTGGTGCAGTCCGCGCAGGCTGCCACAACCCGGGCAGTCCCAGGTTGTGAGGGCCCGGAACGGGCAGCTCGGATAGTGGCCCGGCTCGGCCGGGTCGACCAGGTACACGCGGACACAGACGACGACCGCCAGCGCGCCCACGGCGCTGAACCCCGCCAGCCGTGCCCGCGGTGACCGGTTCAGGTGCGGCGCGAAGAGCCGTCCGGGTCGGTGCGGGCGGCCAACCGCGGGAGGCGGTTCGGACCGAGCCGCGCGGGTTCCCACGAGTGCAGCGTAGACGAGGAGAAACTTCTCCAACGTGCTGTCGCCGGCCGTCGCGGCGGCCCGGTCGAGGTCCGCGGAGGATGCTGGAGTCGGGATGCCGCACTGGTGGCGGAGCGTGGCGGCGACCTGGTGACCGTGGCGGCGACCTGGTGAGCGTGACGGCGGCTCGGCGACCGTGACGGCGGCTTGGCGAGTGCGGCGGCGGAGCGGACGAGTGCGGCAGCGGAGCGGAGTGACGTGCATGGCAGGGGCTGGAGATCGGGACGCGGCACGTGAGCAGGCGGGCGCCGGTCCGGTGCCCCCGTACGCGGGGCGGGCCGCGGGCGCGGACGATCCCGGCGGGGACGCCCCGGGCTACGCCGGCCTGGCGACCTTCGCCGGTCTGCCCTGGCTGCCGGGACTCGAGGATCTGCGGGCACGCCAGCCCGACGTCGCCGTGGTCGGGGCCCCGTTCGACATCGCGACCACGCACCGGCCGGGTGCGCGTTTCGGCCCGCGGGCGCTGCGCGCTCAGGCGTACAACCCCGGTACCTATCATCTTGATCTCGGTATCGAGATCTTCGACTGGCTCGACGTCGTCGACGCGGGGGACGCGCACTGCCCGCACGGGCTGACCGAGGTCTCACACCGCAACATCCGGGCGAAGGTCGGCGATATCGCGCGGCTCGACGTCATCCCGGTGATCATCGGAGGTGACCACTCGATCACCTGGCCGGCGGCGAGCGGGGTGGCCGAGGCGGTGGGCTGGGGCGAGGTCGGCCTGCTGCACTTCGACGCGCACGCCGACACAGCCGACATCATCGACGGGAACCTGGCCTCGCATGGGACGCCCATGCGGCGGCTCATCGAGTCGGGGGCGGTGCGCGGGCGCAACTTCGTCCAGGTGGGGCTGCGCGGGTACTGGCCTCCGCCGGACGTGTTCGCGTGGATGCGTGAGCAGGGCATGCGCTGGCATCTGATGCACGAGATCTGGGAGCGGGGGAGCCGTGAGGTGGTCGCCGAGGCGATCGCGCAGGCGGTGGACGGCTGCCGCGCGCTCTACCTCTCGGTCGACATCGACGTCCTCGACCCGGGGTTCGCGCCTGGGACGGGAACTCCCGAGCCGGGCGGTATGAACCCGGCCGACCTGCTGCGGGCGGTGAGGCAGATCGCGCTGGACACGCCGATCGTCGCCGCGGACATCGTCGAGGTCTCGCCCCCGTACGACCACGCGGAGACAACGGTTAACAGCGCGCACCGGGTCGCGATGGAGATCTTCGCGGCGCTCGCGCATCGCCGCCGTAGCGCGGCCGGTGGCACGGCCGGCCTGCCCGCGGGGCTCGCGGAGCCGCCGCGGGAGGTGCGACCCCTGGAAGCGCGCTCCCGGGATGTCCAGCCCCGGGATGTCCAGTCGCCGGAGGTCCAGGAACCCGGGTAGGTCCGCCGGGAGGCGGAGGCGGACGTCGAGCTCAGGCGGGGTCGAGCTCAGGCGGGTGTTGTCGAGTTCAGGCGGCTGTCGGCTCCTGATGGAGCTCGCCGGCCGTGCCCACCTGGAGGATCCGTCCGCCGCTCAGCACGGCCAGCCGGTCGGCCAGCGCCAGGGCCTCCTCCCGGTCGACGGTGGCGTGCAGCACGGTCACCCCGACCTGCCGCTGCAAGGCCTTGAGTTCGTCACGTAGCGCGCGGCGCAGCCGCTCGTCCTGGGCACCGAGGGGATCGTCGAGCAGCAGCACCCTGGGACGCAGCACGAGCGCCCGGGCCAGTACGACCCGTTGCTGCTGCACGGCGGAGAGCTGTGGCGGGCGGCGGCGGGCGTACTCCGACATCTGGACGACGGCGAGGGCGGAGCGGACCCGCGCCGAGGTCTCGGCCCGGCCCGGCATGGTCACGCCCCGCGCGTGCCGCAGGCCGAAGGCGACGTTCGCGGCCACGTCGAGGAAGGGGAAGAGGGCGTACCCGCCGAAGACCGCGCTGACGGGGCGGCGATGGGCCGGCAGCGCGGCGAGGTCCTCGCCGTCGAGGTGGACGTGCCCGGACGACGGCGTGTCCAGCCCCGCGATCAGCCGGAGTGCCGTGGTCTTGCCGGATCCGGACGGACCGAGAAGGCAGAAGTACTCGCCCGCCCGGACCGTCAGATCGACGCCGTCAACGGCAGCCACATCCCCGAACTGTCGGCTCAGCCCGACCATTTCGATCTGTCCGCCCCGACGACCGCTGTCCGCCATGCTCACCCCCAGATCTCCCGGCCCGCCGTGGTGCGTACCGGGCGGGAACGACAGTCTCACCCCGGCGTCGGATGCGACCGGCCGCCCCGCAATCCGCGGGATGTCGAGCGTCTGCGGATGGAGTGCCGTTGGGCGGGAGGTGATTGATCGGCGGGTGATGCGGCGCGGGAACGTCCACCGGGTGACGAGTTCGGGAACATCCGGGCGGTATCGGCGTGGGAAGGGCCGTCCCGGAACGACGACGCGGTATCGCCCGGGCTCAGGAACGTGGATCGAGGTGGAGCGCGTCCTCTTCGGCGGTGCGCCGCCACGCCTCGTGGTCGGTCGGCGTGCGTGCGCGGTGGGCGCCGTCGGTGCTCTCCACGACCTGATCGAGCTCCGAGTCGTCGTACTCGGAATCGCCGGACGGCCCGTCGGGGTAGATATCGGGACCGTCCGTCGAGCCGGAGCCGTTCCTTTCAGCCTCGGCGTAGGGATCCGGGTCCGGGATCTCGGCCGCGAGCTGCCGGTCGAACGACGAGGAGCGTTCTTCGCGCGGAGTGATCGGATTGCTGATCAGCCCACTCGGCCGGTCCGGCGGATCCCAGCTGTCATCGAGGGGATCGAGGCCGGCGTCGGTGGATCCGAGATCGTCGCTGTCGGTGATCTCAGCGCGTTCCAGTGGGCCGTTGCCGTCCATGGGATCGCGGACGTCCCGGTCGAGCTGTTCGGGGTCCGAGGCGGGCCATGTCATCGCTGCCTCCTGTTCCGGCGTGAACGGCCGAGTTGTTCCGTGAACGGCTGCCCGGTGAAGGGCTGCTCCTGAAGGGCGGAGCGTAGGTGGCCGGTCGCCACCCGCACCGTCTCTGACCATGGCCCTTCCCGGGAGCGAGTGGGCTAACCGGGTCATCCGACGAGTAGCCCGGTCGGTCTTCGACCCCCGCTGACGGAAGCCGCGGCAATACCGTATAGCGTCCCCAAATGTGGCTACTGTTGCTGAGCGGATTCTCGGGCAGCTCGCGTGCATTCCCGACGGTCTGGACGACGGCAGTCTGGCCGCGGCGATCAGTGCCAATCGCGCAACGGTGAACCAGGTGTGCCGCCGGCTCGCCGCGCAGGGCCGGTTGGACCGATCGCCGGGTCCTGGCGGGCTGATCGTCAATCGTCTCGTGGACGTCCCCGAGAATGCCGCGACACCTGAGCGAACCGGCCCTCCCGGGCCGGTCGCCGTCGCCGCCCCCGAGGCGGAACCGGCGGTGTCCGCCGAGCCAGCGGAACCGGTGACTCCCGCTGACCTGGCGCCGGCTGAAGCCAGGGCGGTCGACGCCGACGGGACCGCCCCGCACGAGGTGACCTCGGATCAGGCCGCCGGCGCCCTGGCCGAGGTGACCTCGGCCGAGGTGGCCCTGGTTGAGGTCGTCGAGGTCGCCGACGTCGCCGCGGCTGACGACGCTGCCGTCGAGGCGGAGGCCACGGACCTGGCTGAGACGGACCTGGCTGAAGTGGTCGTGGCGGTGGTGACCGTACCCGTGGTGGTCGACGAGCCCGCGCCGGTCGTCGAGGTCACCGAGCCGGTGGTCGTCCGTCCCGACGTGCCTGTGACGCCGGTCGCCGCCGACCCGTCCGAGGCAGGGGAGCCGGACAGCGTGAGCGATCCGGACAGCGCGAGCGGGCCGGCTGGCCTGGACGGTTCCGCCGACCAGGTCGCGGCGGATGTCGCGGCGGCCCGGGACGAGGACCCTGTCGCGGCGCTGAGCAAGGCGATGGCGGCGCTTGACGAGGCGGTCGCGGCGATCACCAGCGTGGCGGCCGCCGCGGTGCCGGCGCCACGTGCCGCCCAGTCGGAATCCGATGCTCTCGCGCTCGCCACACCGTCCACCGGAGACGCCCAGGCCACAGCGCCGCGGACCGATCGTCCGCGGAACGAGCTGGCGGCGGTGCCAGGTTTTGCCGCCTCGGACGCGACCGCGCCCGACCGGTCCGCGCCCACCGTCGAAGAGCCCACCGTCGAAGAGCCCGCAGTGGCCGAGCCCGCGGCGGACGATCCGTCGTCCGGCGCGGATTCAGCGGCCAAGGATTCGGCGGCCGAAGATCCGGCGGCCGAGGCCGGCCTGACTGCGGAGGCCGGCCCGACCGCGCCCGCGGTTCGGCGAACCTGGTGGCGCCGGCTGTTCGTGCGCGGCGCCGGATGACGAGCAATTAGCCGTCAGTAGCGACATGCTCACTGTCGGTAGCCTGACGTGCGGGGGTCGCGCGGAGCTCGTCGCGTGCGAGCGTCATCCACCAATCATGAGGAGTGCATGTTCATGCGAGCGAGATCGCTCGTCGCTGCCGTCGTGCTGTCGTCGTTGGCGCTCGTCGCCTGCGGTAGTCGCGCGAGTGATTCCGGTTCGTCCGACAACACGCCGACCGGTGGCACGTCGACCAACACCGCATCCGACACCGGGGTGTCGCCGACCGAGGTCAAGGTGGGTGTCATCGCGGGGCTGAGTAGCGGCCTCGGCCCGGACACGTTCTCCGCCTCGCTCTACGGCGCGACCGCCTACTTCGAGGCGCTCAACGCTCGCGGCGGGATCAACGGTCGCAAGGTCGACGTCGTCGACTGCGACGACAAGGGCTCCGGTGACGGCAACGTCGCCTGTGTGCGCAAGCTGATCGACGACGACGAGGTGTTCGCACTCGCCGGGGTGACGGCCTTCGACTACGCCGGCGCCCAGTACGTGAACTCGAAGGGTGTGCCGGACATCGGCGGCCAGCCGGTGTCGGCGGCGTACGACCAGTACCCGCACCTGTACTCGATCTACGGCAGCTACTACCCGCGGGACGGCCACCGGCCGGGCTTCGATGGGACGCTGTACGCGGGCACCGAGAACTACCGCTGGTTCAAGGAGAAGCTCGGCGCCCGGGTGGCCGGTGTCGTCTACTACAACGTCGCCCCGTCACAGCGCTACGCGACCTCGATCGCTGACGGCCTGCGTGCCGAGGGCTACGAGGTCATCGAGGAGCAGATCAACCTCGGCGCGCCGAACTGGGACGCCGCCGTGCAGGACATGAAGCGGCGCGGCGCCCAGGTCGTCTTCGACGCGATGGACGACGGCGGCAACGGCCAGCTCTGCCAGGCGATGCAGCGCCAGGACCTGACCGTGCAGGCGAAGGTGACCACCGCGCAGGGCATGGCGGGCAACATCGCGCAGATCTACGCGAACTCGCCGCAGTGCCGGAACACCATCTTCGCGACCAGCACGTCGGCGACCTTCTCCGACGAGTCGATCCCCGCGGTCAAGGCGTTCCGGGACGCGGTGGCGGCGCACGTGCCGGCGGACCGCGTCGCGAAGATGAACCAGTGGATGCTCGAGGGCTACGCCTCGGCGCAGTGGCTGGGCGACGCGATGGAGTCCTGCGGGGCGGACCTGACCCGTGCTTGCGTCGAGAAGTTCATGAACCGCTCCGAGCCCTACGACGGTGACGGGCTGCTCATCCCGCGCGGCTTCAGCAAGCTGGCCCAGGCGCCGGCGGAGTCGAAGAACTGCGTGAACGTCGCCCGCTGGCAGGATTCGGCGAACGGCGGCAAGGGCGGTTGGGTCACCCAGAGCGGTGCTCTGAACAGCACCTGCTTCACGGTGCGCAACCTGCCGTACCCGGCGGCCTGACGCCGGCCGGGGCCGTCCGGAAGCACTCCGGACGGCCCCGGACCCGCACCCGGAGAGCCGGCAGGACCGGCAGAGCCGGCAGGCAGGGTCAGAAGAGGATCAGGCGCCGGCGGCGAGCAGTTCGCTCGCGCCGAGCTCCGCCGGTGTGCCGGCGAAGGTGACCTCACCACGGTGCAGCACGTACACCATGTCGGCGAGGGCGAGCGCCTCCTCGGTGTACTGGTCGGCCAGGATCACGGTGGTACCGGCGTCGGCGACCGTGCCCAGCCAGGCGAACAGCTCGCTGGCGACCTTCGGGGACAGGCCGAGCGAGAGCTCGTCCACCATGAGCACGGACGGGCGCGCCAGCAGGGCGCGGGCCAGCGCCAGCATCCGGCGCTCACCGCCCGACATCGATCCGGCCCGCTGGCCCAGCCGCTCCCGTAGCCGGGGGAAGGCGTCCAGGGCGGGCGAGATGTCCGGGTTCCCACTCGCCTCGGCGATGATCTGCAGGTTGTCGCGGACGGACAGCGTCGCGAACACGGCACGCTCGTCCGGTACCAGCATCAGTCCGCGTCGCGCCCGGTTCACCGTGGTCATCTTCGTGATCTGCTCGTCACGCCAGGAGAGTGTGCCGCTGCGCAGGGGGATGAGCCCGGCGATGACCCGCAGGGTCGTGCTCTTGCCGGCGCCGTTCGCGCCGAGCAGCGCGGTCACCGCGCCCGAGGGGATCGCCATGGTGATGCCGTGCAGCACCTCGATGGTCCGGTATCCGGCCCGCGCGTTCTCCAGCCTCAGCTCGACGGCCGGCAGTTCACCCACGCCGACCTGCTCCTGCTGTCCGGTGTCGGCGGCCGGGCCGGCCTGCGGGCCGGACCGCGGGTCGCGCTGCTCGGGCGGACCGGCGAGCCCGGATGAGCCGCCGGGCTCGAATGAGCTGGCGGGCTCGAACCGGCCGCCGCCGCCAGGCTGCCCGTGCTGCCCATACCGGTCGGGGTCGCTGTGGGAGGTCACCGGTTCTCCAGGAGGGCGCGGTAGAGGTGCGGCGGGCGGATCATCGCCCGGCCGGGGACATGGCCTGGGAGCTGGCCTCGGGCGAACCGGCCGCCGACGGGCCGGCCGCGGTGACACCGGGGCCGAGGGAGGTCGTGGCCTGCGAGGTCAGTGGTCCCTGCGCCAGGTACACCGAGCGGACGGTCGGATCGGCACGCACCGCCTCGGGCGCGCCCTCGGCGACCACGCGGCCGCCGACCATCGCGTAGACCCGGTCGACGACGCGGAACACCAGGTCCACGTCGTGGTCGACGAGCAGGATCGCCACACCGTCGTCGGCGATCCGGCGGACCAGTACCGACAGCTTCTCGGTCTCGGCGGCGTCGAGCCCGCTCGCCGGCTCGTCCAGCAGCAGCACGTCGGGACGGGCGCACAGCGCGCGGGCGAACTCGACGAGCCGCAGCGCCCCGGTGGGCAGGGTCCCGGCGACGGTGCCGCGGATGTCCTCGAGGCCGAGCGAGCCCAGGACCTCCTCGACGATCCCGAGCGACTTCTCCCGGCCGCGCGAGCCCATCCCGAGCAGGCCGCCCGCGTAGTCACGGCGTCGGTTCTCCGCGGCGACGAGGAGGTTGTCGGCGACGGTGAGGCTCGGGAACAGTGACGGCACCTGGAAGGTCTGCACCAGGCCACGCCGGGAGCGGGCGTCCGGGCGCATTCTGGTGATGTCGCGCCGGCCGAGGTGCACCTTCCCCTCGTCGGGCTGCTCCACCCCGGTGAGCAGGCTGAACAGGGTGGACTTGCCGGCACCGTTCGGGCCGATCAGGCCGGTGACCTGGCCGCTGGGCACGTCCATGTCGACGTGCTCGACAGCGGTCAGGCCGCCGTAGCGGCGGACCAGGCCACGGGCCCGCAGATCGTCGCGGCTCATGACGCGCCTCTCTCGACCGGGTATCCGGGCAGGTGTGGTCGGTGTCCGACCAGCTCCCGGCCGTCTGTGGAGTCGTCCGCCGCCGGGCGGGCGCTCGGTAGCGCGTCCAGGCTCAGCCCGGTGCGGGCGGCATGCGTGGCGACCGCGCCCAGCAGCGCCGCGCCGAAGGCGGTCGGTGCCGGCGCGCCCGGTGGCAGCACGACCCGCGGCTCGCCGACGGCCGCCGCGCCGCCCGCGCCCGGGGCACCGGGCACGCCCACTCCGGCACCCGCGGCGAGGCGGGCGCTGGCCTGGTGGGTGGGCCGCGGCGCGGGGACGAACTCGTCGGCCAGCGTTCGGGCGACCAGCGCGAACCCGGCCCGGACCGCGGAGGCGAGGCCACCGGGCATCCAGCCCAGCGCGAGGGCGAGGATGCCGACCGCGAGGATCGACGAGCCGGCCGGGGCCAGCACGTCGATGGTGACGATGAACGCCGCGGCCATGATCGCGCCGGCGGCGCTGTCGGCACCGAAGACGATCACCGCGGTGAACCACAGCAGGCTCTGCAGCGGCGCGAAGTCGTCCGCGGCGAACGAGGAGGAGCTGAAGGTCAGCAGCCCGCCGCCGAGGCCGGCCACGACCGAGGAGACGGTGAACGCGAGCAGCTTGAGGTTGCGGACGTCCACCCCGACCGCCGCGGCGCCCTCGGTGTGGTCGCGGACGGCGAGCAGGGCCCGGCCGAGCCGTCCGTGGTGCAGGTTGCGCACGACCAGCAGGCCGATGCCCAGGCAGACCAGCTCGAAGATGTAGAAGGCCTCGTCGGTCAGCTGGGAGCCGAAGAACGTCAGCGGGTCGACGTACAGGCCGGTCGCGAAGGTCGGCTGCTCGAAGACGAAGCGGCTCACGACCGCGCCGACCGCGAAGGTGGTCAGCGCGAGGGTCAGCCCGCGCCGGCGGATCGCCGGCCACCCGGTGATCAGTCCGATCGGCGCGACCAGCAGCGCGCCGAGGAACATCGCCCACATGCCGGGGACGGCCGGCAGGCCGAACAGGTCGCCGTTGGCGAGCTTGAGGGTGAGCAGGGCGCCCAGCCCGGCGTAGCCGGCGACGCCGAGGGAGAGCTGGCCGCTGTAGCCGGTGAGGATCACCAGCGAGAGGAAGATCAGGGCCAGCGCGGGCACCATGAAGGCCGAGCGCAGGTCGGCCGGGGCGAAGGTCAGCGGGGCCAGCAGCAGCGCGGCGCCGCCGAGCTTGCCGAAGATGTCGCGCCGGGCGTCGTGCCGGCTGACCGGGCCGGACGGCGGCGCGCCGCGGCTGGAGAAGCTCCCGGTCGAGCCGGAGTCGCCGTTGCCGAGCTCGCGCAGCCTGGGCACCACGAGCAGCAGCACGAGCAGCGCGAAGATGAACAGGTTGGACTGCAGGACGATGAGGATCTGGCCGGCGTCGCCCTCGAGGGTGAACTGCTTGAGCTCGCTCTGCAGCACGGCGATGCCCAGCGCGGTCAGCACCGCCACCGGCATGCTCGACAGCCGGGCGGCGACGACGACGGCGAACGTCTCCAGGACGAGCAGCGTCAGCCCGTACGGGTTGAGCTGGAACCGGGGTGCCAGCAGGATGCCGGTGAGGCCGGCCATCGTGGTTCCCAGCGCCCATCCGGCGGCGGCGACCCGGTCGGCGGGCACACCGGAGAGCTCGGCGAGCTGGCGGTCGTCGACGACGGCCCGGATCTGGCGGCCGAACTTAGTCTTCGCCGCGATGAGCCCGAGCACGACGCAGAACACGACGACCATGGCCAGCTCGGCCAGGGCGTCGACACCGATGCGGGTGTCACCGAAGATCGTGACCGACTCGTTCGGGAAGATGCTCGGCGCGTCGCTGCGGGAGCCCAGGCCCCAGATGCCGGCGGTCATGCCGAGCGTGAGCACCAGGACACCGAGGCTCGCGACCAGCGACTCGGCGGCGGAGGCGCGCCGGCGGGCGAGCGGGCGGAACACCAGCCGTTCGAGGAGGAGCCCGATGCCGGGGGAGAGGACGCCGAGGGCGATCACCGCGGCCAGCCAGATCGGCAGGTCCCACTCGACGACCATCTCGCGGAACACGTACGCGACCAGGGTCGCGATGCCGCCCTGCGCGAGGTTGAGAACGCCGTTGGTGCGGTAGGTGACGAGCAGGCCGATGCCGGAGAGGGCCGCGATGGCCCCGATGGAGATGCCGGCGAGAGCAAGATCGATACTGGTCATCGGGTCACCCTGGGGAGGATGCCGACGGTGCCCATGCGGTGAGTGGCCACGGCGTGGGTGCCCATGGTGTTGGTGCCCATGGTGTCGCCCCGGGCCCGGTCAGTACCGCTGGCCGGGCGCGGCGGTGCTGACCTCGGTGGCGCCGGTGTGGTTCGACATGGCGGGCTGGCCGGGATAGCCACCCGCACCGGTGTGCTCCCCGCTCGCCGCTCCGCTGGCGGCGGCCGCGATGATCAGCGTGTGCAGGTCGTCGACCTGGCCGGCGAGCCGGTTCTGCGCGGCCTGCGTGGCGTCCACCCGGTCGGCGATCAGCAGGGCGCTGCCCACGAGGACGAGCGCGAGCCCGCCGAATCCACCGGACACGACGTACGGCAGCTGGTAGGCGACGTCGGTCTCCTTGGAGACTCCCAGGTAGCACCCCAGCAGGAGGACTCCGCCCGCCGCCGCGACCACCCACCCCCGCAGCGCTCGCACGACATCGACGACGAGGCGCGACGTAGGTCGCGCTCCGGCGGCGGCTGCGGTCTGCTCGTCCACTTCGTCTCCCCCAAGGAGCGTGTCGGCTGTGCCCGTCGCCGTGACGCGCCGCGGAGCACGTCCAGCGTGCCTCGCTGTGAATCCCCGACGACAGCCGCCAGATTAGTGCGCTGAGCTCACCAGGTGGAGTGTCAGGTTGGGCGAGGGCAGTTCCCGGCCAGGTGTTGGCGGGCACGCGGCATCCACGCGGATACCGCTCTGGGAGGATATGTCCCGCTTCAAACCGCCTTATCAAGGCCTACCAGCCCAGGGCCTGTCGGCAATCGGTCACCGTCCGTCCGGTGTTTTTTCCGGGCGGACGGCAACACATGCGTGACCGTTGGTGAAGATGGCCCCAAAGTGCCGGTCTCGGACCGGGCTGGCGTGAGGCCGCCGATCCGGTAAGCCGGTGGGTCGATGGGCCCGCGGACCAGGTGGGCCCGCGGACCGGTGCCTCAGCCGTCGCCGAGCCGGGCCTCGACCAGCCGGGTCTCGGGGAGATCGGCCTCGGCGAGCCCGCCGTCGGCGGGCTCGCTGGGCTGGCGCGGGATCGGCGGCGCGAACACCGGGGTGGTGGCGGTGGCCGCGGTGACGGCCACCGAGCACGGCCCCCCGGCGAGCAGGTCGCCGCTGAGCGCGCCGGCGCTGACCGGGCCGACGCCGAGCGGCTCGCAGCGGTCCGCCCACACCCGGCGCCGGCCGGTGGTCGCCCTGTCCTCGACCTGAAGCGGCGTGGGCACGCCGTTCAGCATCGCCTGCAGGTGCGCCCATTCGTGCGCCAGGTCCCAGGTCGCGAACGACCCGAGGTGCTCACCCTCGTAGTCGTAGACATGGAAGGGACGGCTCACCTGCTCCCCTCTCCGGCCGGGGACGGTCCGTAGCCCGGACCGTCCTCGCCCGCTCGCGGTCACGTAACTGCCTGCGCTGCGGCCGGTGCCTGAACAGGCATCGGACGGGCCTCGGCCGCAGTCATCGTGTCACGCCGGCCCGGAGCCGATCGGGCATACCGGCGAAAGCCCCGCCGGAAAATCGCCGACGGGCCGGCGTACACTCCGGTCCGCGACGATCGTGGTCACGGGACGATCGTGGTCACGGGACGATCGCGCCGTCACGAGACGATCGGGACGTCGCCACGGCGCGCCGCGACCGGCTCGGGCACCGCCGTCGAGTGCCAGGCGTCCGTGACGATCTTCTCGATGGTCGAGGACGGGGAGGTCCAGCCCAGGTCGGCCCGGATCCGGCGGCTGTCGGCGATGAGCGCCCGGGGCTCGGGCACCGGGGGCAGGGTCACCCGCGGCACGTCCCGGCCCGTCACGCTCTCCACCGTCCGCAGCACGTCGGTCACGCTCACGCCCAGGCCGCTGCCGACGTTGTAGACGGTGCAGCGGCCCGGCACGGTCGCCCGCAGCGCGGTCAGGTACGCCCGCGCCATGTCGACGACATGGACGTACTCGCGGATCGACGCGCCGTCCCCGTTCACCCGGAAGGCGTCGCGTCGGCCCGTGGCGACACCGAGCGCGGCCGGGATGATCCGGCTGCTGTCCCGGTCGGCGTGCGAGCCGACCGCCCCCGCCACGTTGAACGAGCGCAGTACGACGGCGCCCAGCCGCCCGGTGGCAGCCTGGTAGGCCACCGCCTGTTCGGCGGCCAGTTTCGAGGCGCCGTAGGGATTCGTCGGCGCGGGTGCGCGCGTCTCCGGGATCGGCGAGGTGCCGGTGTCCCCGTAGACGGCGCAGCTCGAGCCGAAGACGAACCGCGGGGCCACCCCGGTGGCCCGGGTGCCCGCGTCGAGGGCCGCCAGGAGATTGGTCGTGCCCGTGACGTTCGCCGCGAAGTACCGCAGCGGCGTCTCGCGGGACTCCCGCACCCTGGTCAGCGCGGCGAGGTGGCACACCCCGTCGAACCCGCGGCTGACGCCCGCCGCGGCGAGCTGGCGTGGTTCGAGCAGGTCGGCCTGGACCACCTCGATCATCCTCGACAGCCTCGTCCGGGCCGTCGCGTCCCGGACGAGCGCGGTCACCTGGTGGCCGGCGGCTGAGAGCAGGTCGGCGGTGACGCCGCCGACGAACCCGGACGCGCCGGTGACGAGGATGCGCACAGTGGCCTGATCAGACCGATGCCCGCGTGCGCAGCCCGGGCAGGAGGGTCTCCCGGTGGCGCCAGGCGAGTTCCAGGCAGGCGGCGGCGGAGGGAGCGAGCGGCTCGGTGTCGACGAGCCGGCGCAGGGAGGCCTGGGTGAACGGGATCCCCTCATGCGCCTGTCGGCCCGGCCCCGTCGAGACGACCGACCCCTCGGCGTTCGTCCGGACCATGTCGGCGAACAGAGTGTCGAACGTGTCGGCCTCCACGACCAGGACGGTGAGGATCTCGCCGAACAGCGTGAGCGCGTCAAGGCCCATGCCGAAGCAGAAGACCCGCAGCGTGCCCGCGCGGCGCGCCTGCTCGAAGGAGCGGAACGGCTCGTCGGTGTCGTAGTCGATCGGCCGGGACGAGCTGCCGTCGTGCTCGGCGTTGCCCAGCAGTTCCTCGCTGAGCTCGCGCATGACGTTGCGCCACAGGTCGAAGTCGGCCTCGTGGTGGAACGGGGTGATGCCGGACGGCTGGAACACCCCCGCGGGCAGCACGTGGTAGACCCCGCCCGCCGTCGCCACCGAGCCGGCGCTGCGCCGGTGCAGGACGAAGCTGGCGCTGCCCCGGTCGAGCCGGATCGTCAGGGTGTTGATGGAGGGCAGCGCGACCCGGCCGGCCAGGTCGAACGGGTCGCCGATGCGGCGCCGGAACGGCAGCGCGGGCCAGGCGAGCTCGCCGCCCATCATCGCCGCCGCGGTCTCGTGCGCCACGGTCTCGCAGACGTCGACGGCGTCGAAGTAGGTGGTGTGGCCGAAGGTGAGGGTAGGGGGGGCACCCTCGGCCTCGGCGACGTCCAGGAGCCGGAAGCTGAGCCGGTTCTCGAACAGGGTCGGCCGGTCGAGGTCGCGCATCGCCCGGGTGTAGCGCTGGTAGCGCGACTGCGCGCCGCCGTCGCCGACGAGCGGGCGGGTGGCGTCGGCCTCCGGCTCGGCCCCGGTGAGCGCCGGCTCGCTCGCCGACTGCTCCCAACGCAGGCCGATGTCGTTGATGTCCACCGGGCTGTCCCACACCCAGCCGGGACGGGCCAGCAGCCCGTTGCCGAGCCGGTAGGCCTCCGGGTAGAGCCGGGCCGCGGCACGGGCCAGGCTGATCCGGTGGTGGTTGAGGTGGTCCCGGGTCAGCCGCCAGGCGCGCTGGCTGCCGGCGACCTTCTCGACCGCGGAGCCGCGCGGTGGCTCACGACGCCGGTCGGCCAGACCGCCCGGGGCGAGTCCGACGTCCTCGGGTGACAGACCGAGGTTGCGTGCGATGTGGCGCAGCGTGGAGATGTCGTGGATCGCCCGCCGCCCGCTCTCGACCTTCGACACATAGGACTGGTCGAAGCCGAGGAGATCGGCGAGTTGCTGCTGGGTCAGGCCATGGGCCTGCCGATACGCCCGAAGCAGCGATCCAATTCCAACGCTTGTCGGAGTTGGTCGCGGTGGGGTCCACAGCCAGGTTTGTCCAGTCACCCGCTGTCCTCTCGTCCGGCGTCGGAGTAACGCGAAGTGAGCATAACGAGTCGGGCATCTAGGAGCGCACACACATAAATCGAACTGTGTCTATTAGCCGAGTTTTATAGCTGACCGCGACGTCGCCTGTACTTGCTGTCAATGACTCGCGGACACGGCGAACTCGTAGCGCGACGTCGCGCCGCCGCGGCGGGCGTCCGCCGGGAAATCCTGGGGGAGCACATCTTGGCCACCGGGGGCACTTCCTGCCGCCCCCGAAGTGCTCCTCGGCGATCACCGGTTCGGGATCCCGTCCGCCAGATCAAGGAAGACGACCACGACGATCAACGCAAAGACCCAGCGCAGCAGGCCCATTCGCCCCCATACGTCGCGGAGCAGGCCGCGCCCCGCGCGCCCGCCGATCACCAGAAGCGCGAGTAGCGCGCCGCCGACGACAACGAGGAAAACCCCGGCATAGCTACGATCCACGCCCAGGACGATCTCATGGTCGAGGGGTTCTCGGGACAGTAACGGGGTGGGTACTCGCGATGTCGCGCGTAACGGGTCGATTCGGTGTCCCGGCGCCGATCACGGCGACCCTGCTCGGGCGTTCTTGGTAACGCTGAGTAAGTAGGCTACGTGACGTGAAACACATAGCCTCTTGGGTGTTCGGGGCCGCTGTCAGGCATACCCACCTGCCCGGCGGGGTACATAGGGCCCCGCGCTCGGCGGCCCGGGTCAGCCGCCCGGCGGCGGACGGGCGTCCGCCCGGCCGCACCGCACCGCCGTTCGCCCGGTCACGTACCTGAGGACTACCCCACCCCGGCGGGGTGGACCACCCCGCCGGGCCCTTCGGACCACCCCGTGGTCACCCCGAGGGCTACTCCGTCCCCACCCCAAGGCCTTGCGCGGGTTCCGGCCCGTCACCTGCCGCCACCCACGCGGGTTCAGCCGATGTGGTGCGCCGGAAGCCAGTCGTCCCTACCCTGTTCCGGATGTCCACGGCGCTTCTGACCGATCACTACGAGTTGACCATGCTGCGGGCGGCTCTGCGTTCCGGCGCGGCCGAACGCAGCGCGGTCTTCGAGGTCTTCACCCGGTCCCTGCCCGCCGGCCGTCGCTTCGGAGTCATGGCCGGAACCGGGCGCCTGCTCGCCGCGCTCGCCGACTTCCGGTTCGGCCCGGCCGAGATCGACCACCTGTCCGCGACCGGCGTCGTGGATCCCGACACGGCCGACTGGCTGGCCTCCTACCGGTTCCGCGGCGACGTCGACGGGTTCGCCGAGGGCGAGCCCTTCCTGCCCGACACCCCCGTCCTGGTGGTGGAGGGCACGTTCGCCGAGTGCGTGCTGCTGGAGACCCTCGTCCTGTCGGTGCTCAACCACGACAGCGCCGTCGCCGCCGCCGGCAGCCGCATGGTCGCCGCCGCCGGCGACCGGCCGTGCATAGAGATGGGCGGCCGGCGCACCCACGAGCAGGCCGCGGTCGCCGCCGCGCGGGCGGCCTACCTCGTCGGCTTCGCCGCGACGTCCAACCTGGAGGCGGCGCGCCGCTACGGGGTGCCCAGCGCCGGCACGAGCGCGCACGCCTTCACCCTCGCGCACGACAGCGAGGCGGCGGCGTTCGCCGCCCAGGTCGCGGCGCTCGGCGCCGACACGACCCTGCTGGTGGACACCTACGACATCCCGACCGGGATCGCCAACGCCGTGGCGGCGGCGGGCGGTGGGCTGGGGGCGATCCGCATCGACAGCGGGGACCTCGCCGGCGGTGCCCGGGCGGCCCGTGCCCAGCTTGACCAGCTCGGCGCCGAGACGACCCGGATCATCGTCACCGGCGACCTCGACGAGCACTCGATCGCCCGCCTGGCCGCGGCCCCCGTCGACGGTTACGGCGTGGGCACCAGCCTGGTGACCGGGTCGGGCGCCCCCACCGCCGGCTTCGTCTACAAGCTGGTCGAGGTCGACGGCGGTCCGGTCGTCAAGACCTCCGTGGGCAAGCGCGGCCGCGGCGGGCGCAAGGACGTCGTGCGCCGCCTGGGCCCGAACGGACTGGCCGTCGCCGACCTGGTCATCCCCAGAGCACCCCTGGACAGCGCACCCCTCGACAGCGCGCCCCGCGGCCGGGCCGTCGGGCCGAGCGGGGCGTTGCCAGCCGGCGTCCCCGGCGGGGCCGGACCGGCCGGGCCGGGGCTGGCCGGGTCGGCGTCGAGCGGGCCGGGACTGGACGGGGCGGCGCTGGACGGGGCCGCCGGGCGCCGGGACCGCCGCCTCCTCGTCCCGCTGATGCGCGGCGGCCAGCTCGTCGCGGACACCCTCGTCGGGGCGGCCGGAACCGCCCGGGCCCGGGAACACCACCGGCTCGCCCTGGAGACCCTGCCGGCCGGCGCGCGCGCGGTCTCCTTCGGACGTCCCTGCCTGCCGGTCGTGGTGGCGGCGGCGCGGCCACGGGCCTCCCACTGACCGGGTACGGCCAGGACTCCCCGTCGGGTACGGCCAGTACTTCCCGACCGGGCGCGGCCGGGGCGCCGGCGGACCGGTCCGCCGGCGCCCCGTGGGGGTGCCGGCACGGGTGCCGGGGCGGACGGCCAGACTTGACCGGTGGCCTCCGTCTCGTCGGCGAACGCGACGCCCGGCGCCGCTGACGGCGACCAGGCCCGGATACCGGCCGTCGCCGTCAGCGTCGACGTCGTCCTGCTGACCCTGCGCGCCGGCCGGCTGTGCGTTCTCGTCATCCAGCGGGACAGCGAGCCCTTCCGCGGGTGCTGGGCGCTGCCCGGCGGCTTCGTCGGACCGGACGAGGACCTCGACTCCTCCGCGTTGCGCCAGCTCGCCGAGGAGACGGGGGTGACCACCGCCGGTCACCTCGAGCAGCTGCGTACCTACGGCTGCCCGACCCGGGACCCGCGGACCAGGGTCGTCAGCGTCGCCTACCTGGCCCTGCTGCCGAACCTCCCGCAGCCCACCGCCGGCGGGGACGGGCCGCAGGCCCGCTGGTGGCCGGTCGAGGATCTGGGCTCCGCGGACGGTCCGACCCTGGCCTTCGACCATCCGCGGATCGTCTCGGACGGAGTCGAGCGGGCACGGGGCAAACTCGAGTACACGTCGCTGGCGGCCGCGTTCTGCGAGGAGCCGTTCACCCTGGCTGACCTGCGCCGGGTCTACGAGGCGGCGTGGGGCGTGGTGCTGGACCCGCCCAACTTCCGGCGCAAGGTGCTCTCCACCCCGGGCTTCGTCGTAGCGGTCGGCCAGCGGGCCTCCCCGCGCGGCGGCGGCCGCCCGGCCGAGCTCTACCGCCTCGGCTCCGCGACCGCCCTGCACCCCCCACTGCTGCGCCGCTCGGTCTGACGGCCCGCCCCGGCCGGGGACGACGGTGCCCGTCGCCCCGGAGATCACAGCGGTGTCCGTTGTCACCGTGCGCGACGCGGGGCCCGTCCCCGTGAAGTCCCGATCGGGAGGCGTAACAATAGACGTCGTGTCCGTCACTGCCGTGTCTCCGGTTGACGTCGAGGATGTCGAGGAGTCCCTCGAAGACGATCGCCCCTGGGTGACCATCGTCTGGAACGACCCGATCAACCTCATGTCCTACGTGACATACGTCTTCCGCAAGCTCTTCGGGTACAGCGAGCGCAAGGCGACCACGCTCATGCTCGACGTCCATCACAAGGGGCGGGCGACGGTCGCGTCCGGCACCCGGGAGGAGATGGAGGCCGCCGCGGAGCGGCTGCACACCTATGGCCTGTGGGCCACCATCGCCCAGGACTGAGCCACGCGGCACGAGCGGGAGCGCGCGGCCGGGCACCACACAGGACCGGGAACCACGCATGACCGGGCACCACGGATGATCGGGAACGACGGTTGATCGGGAACAGGATGATCGGGAGCGGAGGCGCGTGAACGGGTTCCGGCGCACCAGGGCCGGGATCGAGCTGCGGCTGCCCCGGCTCGAGTCGTCCCTGCTCACCGAGCTGTTGGGCCAGGTGGACACGTTGCTCGAGGCCCCGCCGGTCGACGATCCGCTGGAGGCGCTCGTCGGCCTGCGTGACACCGCCCCGCCGCCCCCCGAGGATCCCGCGGTGGCGCGGCTGCTGCCCGACCCCTACCCGGACGACCCGCTGGCCTCCGGTGACTACCGGCGCCGGCGCACCGACGAGGCACTGGCCCGCAAGCGCGACGCGGCCCGGCGCGTCCTGGCGGCCGTCCCGGAGCCCGGAGCCGTCCTGGTGCTCGACGAGGAGGCGGCCCAGGACTGGCTGACCGTCCTCAACGATCTCAGGCTGGTGCTGGGCACGCGGCTCGGCCTCACCGACGACGAGTCGACCGCCGAGCTGGAGAGCCTCCCGCCGGAGGACCCGCGCCGGCCGATCGCCGCCGTCTACGCCTTCCTGACCGAGCTGCTCGACGAGCTCACCCGGACCCTGCTCTAGCCCGGCCCCGGGGCGGGGGCGGATCGGTGCGTCCGGTCCCGAAGTGGGGCGTTTCTCCGGCGTCCTTACCTGGTGCGGGCCGGCCGTGGCCGGGTCTGTGTTCACATGGACGCCCGATCCGGCCCGTTCGCGTCGTACGGTTGTCGCGTGCTGCGCATCGACCGAACCCACTACGAGGCGATCGTCGCCCATGCCCGCCGCGACCATCCCGACGAGGCGTGCGGCGTCATCGCCGGGCCCGAGGGCTCGGACCGGCCGGAGCGGCACATCCCGATGGTCAACGCCGCGCGCTCACCGACCTTCTACGAGTTCGACGCCGCCGAGCAGATCAAGGTGTGGAACGAGATGTTCGACCGCGACGAGGATCCGGTCGTGATCTACCACTCCCACACCGCCACGGAGGCGTACCCGTCGCGCACCGACGTCTCCATCGCGGGGTACCCCGAGGCGCACTACGTCCTGGCCTCGACGCGGGATCCCGAGACGATCGAGTTCCGGTCGTTCCGGATCGTGGACGGTGAGGTCACCGAAGAACCCGTGGAAATCCTCTGACGCCCCCGTGACGTTCTCCTGGAGTGACGGGGGATGCGCGCGGAGCGGGCTGCCTGCCAGCATGGGCACCCGGCCACGCCGGCCCGCGAGCCGTCCCGCAGCACTCACGACGCAGTACCCGTGACGCAGCACCCACGATGTTGCAGTACCCACGATGTGCAACACCCAGGACGCAGTACCACCGCCGCCCAGGCCGGGCGGCGTGCCGCGGCGGACCCGCCGGCGGCACCCGAGGAAGGAGCACCATGGCAGTCCAGGTCCGTGTGCCGACGATCCTGCGCAGCTACACGGGAGGCGCCAAGCTGGTCGAGGGCACGGGCGACACGCTCGCGGCGCTCTTCCACGACCTCGACTCCCGGCACCCCGGGCTGCGCGGGCGGCTGATCTCCGGCGAGGGTGACGGCGAGCTCCACCGTTTCGTCAACATCTACGTCAACGACGAGGACGTCCGCTTCCTGGGCAGCCTCGACACCAAGCTCAGCGACGGCGACAAGGTCACGATTCTCCCCGCCGTCGCCGGTGGCTCCGCCGCGGCCGGTTCGGTCGGCTCGGCCACCGAGGATCTGGCCGGCGGGTGCGCTCGGGTGCCGATCTCGTCCCGCATGGCCACCCGGCTCCTCTGAACAGGGCGGCAGGTCCCTACTCATGCGTTACGACTCCCTGGTGGACTCGGTAGGCCGTACCCCGCTGGTCGGACTACCCCGGTTGTCTCCCTCTGCGGAGGTCCGACTCTGGGCGAAGCTGGAACAGGACAACCCCACCGGTTCGATCAAGGACCGGGCGGCACTGTGGATGATCGCGGACGGGGAGAAGCGCGGCCTGCTCACCCCGGGCGCGACCGTCCTCGAGCCCACCTCTGGCAACACCGGGATCTCGCTGGCGATGGTCTGCAGCCAGAAGGGGTACCGGCTGATCTGCGTGATGCCGGAGAACACCTCGGTGGAGCGCCGCCAGCTGCTCCAGATGTGGGGGGCCGAGATCGTCTCGTCCCCGGCGGCCGGCGGCTCGAACGAGGCGGTCGCGGTGGCCAAGCGGCTCGCGGCGGAGAACCCGGACTGGGTGATGCTCTACCAGTACGGCAACCCGGCGAACGCGCAGGCGCACTACGAGACGACCGGCCCGGAGATCCTGGCGGACCTGCCGGGCATCACCCACTTCGTGGCGGGGCTCGGCACCACCGGGACGCTGATGGGTACCGGTCGCTACCTGCGGGAGCACAAGCCCGACGTCGTGATCGTCGCGGCCGAGCCGCGCTACGGCGAACTCGTCTACGGGCTGCGCAACATCGACGAGGGCTTCGTCCCGGAGCTCTACGACCCCTCGGTGCTGACCTCGCGGTACTCGGTCGGTCCCCGGGACGCGGTGCGCCGCACCCGCGAGCTCGTCCAGCAGGAGGGGATCTTCGCCGGGATCTCGACGGGGGCGATCCTGCACGCCGCCCTCGCCCAGGCCGACCGTGCGGTGCGGGAGGGGCGGGCGGCCGACATCGCCTTCATCGTCTGTGACGGCGGCTGGAAGTACCTGTCGACCGGCGCCTACGCCGGCACGCTCGCCGAGGCCGAGGCCGCGCTGGAGGGGCAGCTCTGGGCCTGAGCGCCGTACGTGGAGCCGCGGGGCCCCGGGCCGCCCGGGGCCCCGCGGTCGCCCAGCGCCTCAGCGCGCGGGCGGCGCCATCGTCCCGATGAACGCGGCGAGGCTGCGTAGCGCCCGGCCCCGGTGGCTGATCAGGTCCTTCTCGTCCGCGGTGAGCTCGGCGTTGGTCCGGGTCGAGCCCTCCGCGACGAACAACGGGTCGTAGCCGAAGCCCCCCGTACCCTGTGCCTTGGTGAGCAGCCGCCCCCGCAGGGTGCCGTAGACGACGTGCTCGACGCCGTCCGGGGTGACCAGCGCCGCGGCGCACACGAACGCCGCGCCGCGCCGCTCCTCGCCGACGTCGTCGAGCTGGGCCAGCAGCAGGGCGTTGTTGGCGGCGTCCCGGTCGGCCCGGCTCCCGCCGCGCAGGCCCGCCCAGCGCGCCGAGCGCACCCCGGGCATCCCGGCGAGCTCGTCCACGGTGAGCCCGGAGTCGTCGGCGATCGCCGCGAGACCCGTCTCAGCCACGGCGGCGCGTGCCTTGATCAGGGCGTTCTCGGCGAAGGTCGTACCGGTCTCGGGCACCTCGGGGCCGTCGGGCAGCGCGACGACGTCGACGTCCAGCCCGGTCGCGGTGAGGATGCGACGCAGCTCGACCAGTTTCGCCTCGTTGCGGCTGGCCAGCACGACCTGGCGCGGTGCCGCGCCCACCGAGGTCACCGCGACCCCGCGCCCGTGCCCTTGCCGGCGCCGGCGCCGGCGCGGGCCGGGGCGGGCGGACCGGCGGCGGGCGGGGTGGCCAGCGCGGCGTTCTGGAGCTCGGTGAGGCGGGTGCAGCCGGCCACGGCGAGGTCGAGCAGCTCGTCGAGCGTCGACCGCTCGAACGGGATGCCCTCGGCCGTCCCCTGGACCTCGACGAAGCCACCCGCGCCGGTGCGGACCACGTTCATGTCCGTGTCGGCGGTCGAGTCCTCGGTGTAGGCGAGGTCCAGCATCGGTACCCCGCCGACCACGCCGACGCTGACCGCGCAGACACTGGTGACGATCGCCGCGGGACGTCCCAGCCACCGGCAGGCGTCGGCGAGCGCCACGTAGGCACCGGTGATCGCGGCCGTGCGGGTGCCGCCGTCGGCGAGCAGCACGTCGCAGTCGATGGCGATCGTGTTCTCACCGAGGGCCTTCAGGTCGATCGCGGCCCGCAGGCTGCGCCCGATCAGTCGGGAGATCTCATGGGTCCGCCCGCCGATCCGCCCGCGGACGGACTCCCGGTCGTTGCGGGTGTGCGTGGCCCGCGGCAGCATCGAGTACTCGGCCGTCACCCAGCCCAGGCCGCTGCCCTTGCGCCACCGGGGCACCCCCTCGGTGACGGAGGCGGCGCACAGCACCCTGGTCCGGCCGGCGGAGATCAGCGCGGACCCCTCCGCGTGCTCCTGCCAGCCCCGCTCGATCGTCACGTCCCGGAGCTGGTCCGTGGTTCTGCCATCGACTCTGATCACGGGAGGAGACCCTATCGGCGCAGGCCGGCCCAGGTTACGGCGGACGGCCCGCGAGCACGTTCGGACCCGCCCGGACCTGCTCGGACCTGCTCGGACGGGTCAGATCTCGTAGGAGGTGCCGGTGCTCGCGAGCGTCAGATCGCCGTCGAACGCGCCTGCGGCCTCGGCGTGGGTGCGTTCCACGTCGCCCCAGGGCACGAGATGGGTGAGCACCAGCCGCCCGACACCGGCGCGGGTCGCGTGCTCGCCGGCGTCCTTTCCCGTCAGGTGCAGGTCGGGCGGGTTGTCCTCGCCGTCGAGGAACGACGCTTCGCACAGGAACAGGTCGCTGTCGCGGGCCAGCCGGACGAGCCGGTCGCACACACCGGTGTCGCCGGAGTAGGTGAGCGTCTTCCCGCCGGCCGCCACCCGCACCCCGTACGCCTCGATCGGGTGCGCGACCCGGGCCAGGTCGATGGCGAACGGCCCGACGTGCAGCCGGCCGGGGCCGATCGTGCGGAAGTCGTAGATGTCGGCGAGGGAGTCGTCCGGCCAGCGCTCGAACGCGCCGCACAGCCGCTCCTGGGTGTTGATCGGCCCGTACACCGGGAGCTTGGGCGGCATCCCCTCCGGGTGGTAGCGCCGCGCGTAGGACGTCGCGACCAGGTCGAGGCAGTGGTCGCCGTGCAGGTGGCTCAGCAGCACCGCGTCGACGTCCCGGAGGTCGCAGTGCCGTTGCAGCTCACCCATGGAGCCGTTGCCGGCGTCCAGGACGAGCCGGAAGCCCTCGTCCTCGATCAGGTAGGACGAGCAGGCCGAGGTCGGGCCCGGGTAGGTGCCGGAACAGCCCAGGATCGTCAGTTTCATCGTCCCACCGCCTGAGCCTGCCGGGGCGCCGTCGCCGGCGCGATGTTCACCGCCGTGATCTCGGGGCCCAGGAAACGGCGGCCCACCCGCGCGAACGCGGCGGGATCACCGGTGGTGCGGAAGCTGTGCGCCGGGGGTGGCAGGTCGGGGTCGCGGAAGAGACCGTCACGGGCGAGCACCCGGTAGGTGTCCTTGGCCGTCTCCTCGGCGCTGCTCACGAGTGTGACGCCCTCTCCCATGACGAGACCGATGACGCCGGTCAACAGTGGATAGTGGGTGCATCCGAGAATCACTGTGTCCACATCGGCTTCCTGCAACGGTGCCAGATACGCCTCGGTCAGTCCCAGCAGCTGCCGGCCGGACGTGATGCCGCGCTCGACGAAGTCGACGAAGGCCGGGCAGGCCACGCTGACCAGCTCGGTGCCCGCGGCCGCCGCGAAGGCGTCCTCGTAGGCCCGACTGGTGATCGTGGCGACCGTTCCGATGACTCCCACTCGACCACTCCGTGTTGCCGCGACGGCACGGCGGGTCGCGGGCACGATGACCTCGACCACCGGTACGTCGTAGCGTTCCCGGGCATCGCGCAGGCATGCCGCGCTGGCGGAATTACATGCGATGACGAGAAGCTTCACACCCGCGGCGACGAGTTCGTCCAGGGCGGCGAGGGCGTACCGGCGCACCTCGGCGATCGGCCGCGGTCCGTAAGGGGCATGCGCGGTGTCGCCGATGTAAAGCAGCGACTCTCCCGGCAACTGATCCAGGATCGCGCGCGCGACGGTGAGACCACCGACTCCACTGTCGAACACCCCGATGGGCGCGCCGCTCATGAGCGATGAGACTAAGCCGGAAACCTGCTGCTCACCCTGTGGCTGTCATCACGAAACCGATGTCCGATCCCGGACAGACGACTCGTCCCGGACATGCACGTCGCCGTTGGGCGACCTTCGCGTCCGCCGGCATCTCGCCGAGCCGGGCCTGTTGGGACGGCCGGGCCGCGGGCCGCGCCGCCGGCCCGTGCCGGCGCTGTGCCGGCCCGGTGGTGCCTCACCGGACAGCGTAAGGACGAACCGTTCGACGTGTCATCGTGACCGATCTCTCCCGGTCGGCAGCCCTCCGACGCCGGGCCCCTCCCAAGGGTCGCCCGGAGCGTCCAGGTGGGTACGCCATACAGGGACAGGGGCAGCAAACGGGGTGTAGGCTAAAACTGCCTGTAATCGATCAGTGACTAAAAGCTATCGAGCAGGTAGGTTGAGGACGCGACTGAGGTGTCCGGGTCGTTCCAATCCGTCCCCGGCCCGTGACACCCCAGTCGCATCCTCGATCATGCCCCGGTACCCCGGGAGTGGCGGTCGGCTCCGCGGCGGCTCCGGGCCGGGCCCGCGCCGGGCGCGGTGGCGGCCCGGGGGCCGGCCCTGGCCCCGGGTGGTCACTGACCTGCGCGTCGGGCCCGACAGGCCCGGGGCGCGACAGTCGGTCGGCCTGGAGTGCGACCGGCCGGTCGGCCCGGCGGTGGGATGCCCGATCGGCCCGGTGCGGGCGGCCGGTCGGCCCACCGTCCGTAGGCCTGGCGATTTTGGTCCGTATTGCCGCTGACCTGCGACGTCGGCTCTCGGTGGCACTGTCGGCTTGGCGTCGATCCACCCCACCGGCCCCGTCCGGAGCGTAGGAAGGCATCGTGACGCGGTTGAGAGTGGCGGTGGCCGGTGTTTTCGGCATCGCTCTCGGGGGGATGTTGGCGCATGCCGTCCCGATGCCGTCGGCATGGGTGTGGTCGGTCGCAATGATCTTCGTCGTCGTCCTGGGGGTCAACATCACTGCCTGGCTTGTGGTCCCGCGGGTCATCGGGTCCGTCGTCGCGTCCATCCGTCCGCTTCCGGCCGGCTGGGGCGTGTTCGACCACGACCTCGACGCGGAGCGGTCGTCGTCCACGAAGCGGTCGTCCGCGGAGCGGTCGTCGTCCACGGAGTGGTCGGGGTCCTCGGAGTGGCAGTCGGAGGCGTGGTCGTCGAGCTGGGACTACGCCGGCGGGGACGGCCCCGACACGGGCGACGGTGACGGCGCCGACGAGGACTGGCCCGTCGGCCCGCCCGGCAGCGAGCAGGGGCGCCGGCGCGTGCGCGGGCATGACGGCTCCTCGTCGACCGGCGGCACCGGCCTGTACGGCTTCGGCGTGTCCAGTTGGTGAGCCACCAGCCCGGCTGGTGAGACGGTCCCGGCTGTGAGACTGGCCCGGCTCGGCGGCGGAGTCAGCCCAGCAGATGGCGCCGGTGGCGCCAGGCGAGAGCGACGAGGGCGGCGCCGGCGGCCTGCATCGGTTCGTGGTGGACCAGCCGGTCGACGGTCCGCTCGGTGAAGGGAATCCCCGGTGCCCGGCGTTCGGCTCGCGTGTCGGTGTCGGTGTCGGTGCGGGTGTCGGTGCCGTCAGGCCCGGCGGCGTCCAACCGGGCGAGGTTCTCGCCCTCCGCGTTCGTGCTGACGAGGTCGGCGAACAGCTCGTCGAAGGCCGGCGCGTCGAAGACCGCGACAGTCAGAAGATCGGTGGCGAAGGTCAGCGGGTCGACACCGAGCCCGAGCACCGACACCCGCACCGCGCCCGACTGCCGGGCCGCGGCCAACTCCGCCGCGAACGGCCAGCGCCCGTAGTCGATAGGCCGGGTGTCGCTGCCGTACTCCTCGGCCGTGCCCAGCAGCTCCTCGGCGTACTCGCGGGTGATCGACCGCCACAGGCCGAAGTCGTTGCGGATGTTCCACTCCGCCGGCGCGGAAGGCTGGAACACTCCGACCGGAACCACCTGCAGCAGGCCACCGGCATGCCCGACCTTCGCCGGGTCCCGGCGGTGGAGGAGCACAGTGGCCGTCCCAGAGCGGCGGTCACAGCGGACTGTCAGAGTGCTGATGGCCATGCTCGCCGGCCGCCGGTGCAGCTCCCACGGCAGGCCCACCGCCCGCCGCAGCGGAAGGTCACCCCGGCGGCCGGGTGACGTCCCGGCCGAATCCCGCGTGGCGGCCGCGTACTCGTGCGCGCAGGCCTCGCCGACGTCGAGTCCGTCGAAATAGCGGCCGAGCCCGAACCGCAGGGTGCCGCGCGCCCCCGGCAGCGACAGGTCGGCGTCGTACAGCCGGTAGGTGGGAAGATCGACGAACAGCGCCGGCGGGTCCAGCTGGGCCACCGCCGCCGCGTAGCCGCCGTAGCGGCTGCCGTCCGCGCGCAGCGGCCGGACGCCCGCACTCACCGGCTCCCGCCCGGTCATCCCCGCGGGCGGCTCCCGACCCGGGTCAAGATCGATCATCACCGCGTCGATCGGCACCGGTTCGGGCGGGATCCACCCCGGTGCCGCCAGCAGCGGCGTGCCGACGACCCGCGCGGTCGGCGGGTACTCCCGGGCCGCCAGGACGGCCAGCGGGTACCGCCGCCGCTTCAGCTCGCCGCGGACCCGCAGCCACTCCCGTTCCTCCGCCGTCACCCCGCCGGAGGCTTCCTCGGCCATCTGCCTCCCCGTCCCTCACGCCTCGACGTCCCTCACGCCTCGACGTCCCGGCCAGCCGCCCCAGCCCCCGCCCTCGGCCCTCGGCCAGGCCCCGGGGTCCCCGTTCAGGTGTCTCGGCCGAAGTGAGTTGTCCCAGCGGTGTATGGGGAGGCTGCGACAACTCACTTCTCACTTCGCCGCGCGGCCGCCGGCCCCGCGCATCCGTCGCCCGGTCAGTCGGCGGTCTGGAGTGGGGCGAGAACCTCGTCGGCGAATCGTCGCATCCCGTCGATCGCCTCGCGGGAACGGGTCCACGGCCGGACGATCAGGCGGGTGACGCCGGCCTCGGCGTAGGGCGCGACGTCGGACGGACGGCTCACCTCGCCGTTGAACGTGACCTCGACGGGGGTGGTGCGCCCCGCGCGCTCGGCCAGCTCCGCGAGCCGGGCCAGCGAGCCGGGCAGGTCGGCGAACTTGTGGTTCATCGGCATCCAGCCGGTGCCGACGGTCGCGGCGCGGCGCAGCGCCGCCGGCCCGTCCCCACCGATGTGCAGCGCCGGGCCCGGCCGCTGGATCGGCTTCGGCTCGAACGCGACCGCCCCGAAGTCGAAGAACTCGCCGTGGTGCTCGACGACGTCCTCGCTCCACAGCCGCCGGCACACCTCGATGGCCTCGTCCACCCGCGGGCCGCGACGGTCGAAGTCGAGGCCGATCGCCTCCCACTCCGAACGAAGCCAACTGGCGCCGATCCCGAGCGCGAGCCGCCCGCCGGAGAGGACGTCCACGGTCGTCGCCGCCCGCGCCGTCACGAACGGATGCCGCAGGCCGATGTTGTAGACGTTCGTGCCGAGCAGGATCCGCGTCGTCCGCGCCGCCAGGTGGCTGAGAAGCGCCAACGCGTCGAAGATCGGGACGTTGGACGGGACCGGCGGATGATCCGAGCCCTGGTGCGGGCTGCCCGCCGAGGAGATCGGCACGACGAGATGCTCAGGTACCCAGATCGACTCGTACCCGAGCCGATCGGCCTCCTCCGTGACCTCGTTCCATAACCGGGGATTGACCCCGCCGAGGTGCAGTCCGAACTTCATCGGGGCAGACTACGCCCTGTCGGGGCGCAGACGCCCGGACACGGGAAGGCAGGGGAAGCCCGGACCCGGGAAGACCCGGAAAGAAGGCGACGACCTGTGACAAGGGCCGGCAGCCCCCCGGGCCACTGGGAACCCGCGAGCCTGACCGAGACGTCCGCTGTCTTCGCCGCCTTTCCCGCCCCATGGTGGATCGCCGGCGGATACGCGATCGAACTCGCGGTAGGCCACCGGTTCCGCGGGCACTCCGATATCGACGTCGCCGTGCTCCGCCGGGACCACCTGGCCGTCCAGCGGGTTCTGGCCGGGTGGGAATGGTGGGCCGCCGATCCTCCCGGCACACTGCGGCGCTGGGAACCGGGCGAGACGCTGCCGTTCGGCATCCACGACATCTGGTGCCGGCAAACTCCCGATGGGCCGTGGCGGATCCAGGTCATGCTGGAGGAAGCCGCCGGGACGGACTGGGTGTCGCGGCGTGACCCCCGGATCCGCCGTCCGGTCTCCTCGTTCGGGCACGCCGGCCCCACGGGCATCCCCTATGTCGCGCCGGAGGTGCAGCTCCTTTACAAGTCCCAGGCGTCACGCCCGAAAGACGAGACTGACTTCGCCGCCGTGCTTCCGCTGCTGGCGACAGATCGGCGACGCTGGCTCAGTGACGCACTCGCCGCCACCCACCCCTGGCAGCGGCGACTCTCCCCGGCCGCAAGGATGAATCTGATCGTCCTGTACTGCTCCGACCTCCCCGCCTGTCACGGGTTCTACCGAGATCTCGGTCTGGAGTTCAGCCGGGAGCGTCATGGGACCGGCCCCGACCACTACGCCGCCACCTTCGCTGACGGAACTGTTCTCGAGCTCTACCCGGCAGGAACCCGGGGGTCGACGGGACGGGTCCGGATCGGGCTCACGATACGGCGAGCGGACCTGGGCGATCCGCGATTCGCGCCGGGTCGTCATGTGCTCCAGGACCCGGAAGGCCACACGGTCGACGTCCAGGTGGTGGGCTGAGTCGCCATTGCCCGTCTGCGTCGACCTGACCGGGCGCGCGTGTCGGGCGCGTGTCGAACGCGCCGACTCGCCCGACTACCTGTTTTAGAATGCTCCCGTGTCCGTGCCGATTCATGTGCTTGTCGTCGACGACCACGTCCTTTCCCGCCGCGAGATGGAGGCGGCGCTGGACGCCGAGGCCGACATCGAGGTCGTGGGCGGCACGGCGAACAGCCCGGCGGCCGTGACACTCGCCGCCGAATCCCGCCCGGATGTCGCGCTGGTGGGCGTCGAGGCACCCTACGAAGGTGGCATTCGGGCGGTGAGCGTGCTCAAGCGTGCTCTTTGGTCCGTGCGGATCCTGATATTGACGGCGAGTGACGATGAGGACCACCTTTTCGGTGCCGTCAGGGCGGGTGCCATGGGCTACCTGTTGAAACCGCGGTCGATGGACGAGCTCACCGCGTCCGTCCAGTCGGTTCACAACGGGGCGAGCATCATCGGTCCGAGCGTGGCATCGCGGATCATGAGCGAATTCGCCGCCGTGGCACGCTCGGACAAGCCGTCGGTGATCCCAGGCCTTACCGTCCGTGAGTTGGACGTTCTCAGGCTCATGGTCGAGGGGTGCGCGAACCAGGAGATCTCGCGCCGCCTGTTGATCAGCGAGAACACGGTGAAAAACCATGCCAGGAGCATCCTGGAGAAGCTCCAGTTCTCGGCCTGGATGTGAGTGGGCGTCCCTTGCCGGGCTACGAATCATCCGTCAGAAAGCGCCGGAAAACCATCATGGGTCGTCCTGGGCCGTTGTAGTCAGGGACGGGACCGTCGACGGCGAAGCCGAGGCGGCGGCGGAAGCCCGCCAGGCCGTGGTCGTCCTCGACGACCCGGCTTGAACCGTGGAAGTGGTCGAGGAAGAGCCGCGAGAGCGCGGCGCCGCCGGGCCGGCCCCACCAGTCGTCCGCGACCGCCGCGATGGCGTCGTAGTCGTCCGGCCGAGCGACCCGGATCGCGAGGGCGTTCACCCGCCCAGAATCCCACCCGCGCCGCCTCGCCCCCGGACGGCCCCGACCCGCGGGAACGCGCCTGGTCGAAGGGCGCGGGAGGGGGATCCCGGTGCCGGGCTCCGCCAACCACGCGTTCGAAGCGGCGGATACGCGAACGCTGCGGTTCCCGGGACCCGGGCGAGGCGCTGCCATACGGGGTTCACGATATCTGCCGCAGAGTACAGGTGGGGCAATGGTTCGGATCCCTTTAGGCCCCCGGACGTGGACAACGAGTTCGACTGAAGCAGTCGCCGACCACGTGCGCCGACTCCGCGTACGTAAAGCCCCGGTGCGGGTGATCTGGCTGGCGAGAAGCCGGTGGGGTGGCCGCCGAAGGTCGGCAGCGATGGCGCGCCGCCCGGCGCTCGCGCATGCTTGGTCGGCAACGAACGGGGGTGGGCCCATGCCGACATCCATCACCACTCGCCATCCATCCGACTTCCGGCCAGCGAGCTGAAACCGACTTCCTCCGATCCGACCGGCCTTGTCCTCCGCGGATTTCTCGTGGCAATCAGGATCAGCCGGACGGCCCGACAACCCGATCGGCCCGTCCGCACACCAGAGCAGTGTTCTCCGCTCCAGGAAAAAGGAATGGGTGGTGCATCATGAGGATGGCACACGCGATTTCTGGTGCGACAGTCGCACTGGTCCTGGGTCTGCTGTTCGTGGCGGTTCCGGCGCGAGCCGGAGGGCCAACGGTAACTCCGGCCGCACCGGTGTCTCCGGTCACACCGGTCACACCGGTCACGCCGGTCCTGACAGGCATCAGCGCGGCACACGCGGCCAGTGCCCGCGTGGACCTCGTCCGGTTCCACTTCCAGCCGGCCGCCCCCGCCGAGGTCACCGTCCAGTACGTGCCGGCCTCGGAACTGCTACAGGATGGCTCCGGCCTTCCCGTCGCCGTGCGGGGCCGGTCCTTCGTCAAGGTGGTCTTCCGCAACGCGGCGGCCCATGACGAGGAGGGCAGGGCCACGGCTCCGCGCAACCTGTTCCCGGTCCGCGCGACCACCAATGTCGTCCAGGTGCGGTCGGGTGGCGACTTCGAGGGCGTGGTCACATACTTCATCGGCCTGCGCCAGCCCGCCCCCGGACCGCAGGTACAGCCGACGGCGCAGCACACCGGCACCAGCGTGATCGTGGCGATCCCGACCCGATAAACAACCCGGCAGGACGAGGGGTGTGACGGGCTGGCCGCCGGGCCCGGCGGCCGGCCCGGCCACCGGGCCGCGACGTCCGCGCCCGTCGGCCCCGGCCCCGGCCCCGGCCCGGCCGCGGCTTCCGCGGCGCTGTGACCAATCCGTGACCAATCGGCCCGGACGATCGGGAAGGGGGGGGCGGTGGGCGGGCGTCTGACGAGATGAGGGGCGGGGCCTCCGCTCCTGGTCAGGCAGTGCGAGAGGGGGCCTTCATGTCCCATCGCACGCGGTGCGGGGCCGGCGGGGGCATGTGACGCGGCTCAGGGCGGGCCGGCGAGGTAGCGCTGGAGGCTGGCGTGGCGGAACTCCCATACCGCGCCGGCCTGGCGCAGGACGCCGCGGGCGTGGGTGTCTTCGAGGAAGGCGATGAGGCGCAGGGGTTGCTGGCGGCGGGCGGCCAGCCATAGTCGGGCCAGCCCAAGTCGTCCCCATGCTGAAGCGAGCCCCATCGCGAGCACGAACGCGGGCCCGGCCGCGAGTCCGATCGCGAGCATGAACGCGAACATGATCACGGACCCGGCCGCGAGTCCGGTCATGAGTCCGGTCATGAGTCCGGTTATGAGTCCGATCGCGAGGGCGAACGCGAGTCCGAACGCGAGGGCGCTCGTGCGGTCCTGGCTCAGGGTGTACGTGGGATCGACGCTCGATCGTGTGCCCACCGGGGCATCGAGCCCGAGCCCGCCCGCGAGCGCGAACGTGAGGCAGGCCGCGAACCCGGCCACGAGTCCGAACGGGAGTCCGAACATGAGCCCGGCCGTGGGCCAGTCCCTGGGCCCGGTCACAAGCCCGACCACAAGCGCGATCGTGAGTGCGGCCGTGAGCCCGCCCGTGAGCCCGCCCGTGAGGATCCGGTAGGTGCCCGGGGTCGCGTCGGGGATTTCCCACCAGGCGAGGCTGGTGGTGTACATGCGGTGTTCGAGGTGATGGCCGAGGAAGGTCAGGTAGCGGGTGGCCTGCTCGATGGTCCAGCGGGTCGGCTGCCCGGGGTATGGCCGGTAGGCGGCGGGGATGAACCCGGCGAGCAGGTGCTGTTCGACGGCGGCCGCGGTGGGCAGGGCGCACAGGTCGGTGGGACTGGGCAGGCCCCGGCTGGATTCCCAGGGCCGCGGGTTGTAGGCGGTGCTGGCGAGGAAGGCGGTCAGCGGGGTGGTGAGCGCCTGGGCGACGGACGACGTCGGGTCAGCCAGCGCGGTCAGGGTCTGTGCCCATCGGGTTGGGCCGTCGTCGCGGGCGCCGGCCAGCAGATAGCCCCTGATCGCCGTCGAGGTGAGGGGGGTGAGGCGGATGCCGGCGGCGCCGTCGAGGTGGATCGGTCGCCGGTCGGGGTCGGGATGTACGGCTGCGCGGAACTCGTCGGTGCGGCAGCTCAGGACGAGCCCGATGTCGCTGCGGAGTTCGTCGTTGATCGAGGCGAGGGCCTGGTCACTGCCGCCGGCGAGGATCTCGTCCAGGCCGTCGAGGACCGGCAGGATCAGCCCGGCGCGCAGCAGCGCTCCAGCTCGGGTGTCACCGGTAGCCGCG
The DNA here is from genome assembly GCF_000373365.1 of Parafrankia discariae. Lineage (NCBI taxonomy): Bacteria > Bacillati > Actinomycetota > Actinomycetes > Frankiales > Frankiaceae > Parafrankia > Parafrankia discariae. The sequence goes on along the minus strand of NZ_KB891233.1, from coordinate 8,086 downwards.
TCGACGGCGGACAGGTGGGGGTACTCACGCAGGATCTGGGCTTCCAGCCAGTCGTACAGGCTTTGCCAGTCGGGGTTCCAGGAGGCCAGCGGGACCAGCAGCGGCACCGGCTCGCCGGCCTGGCGGCGGGCGATCAGATCCAGGACGAACCGCACCAGCAGGACCGTCTTGCCGGCCCCGGGTTCCCCGAGCACGACGAGGCGCCCGCAGGGGCTGCGGTCGTAGGCCGCGAGCAACGCGCCACTACCGGCGAGGTCGCCCGGTCCGCTGTCCGGGGGGTCAGACACCGGTCCGGTTCGTCCACCGGCGGCCTGCTGTTGCAGTTCCGCCCAGGTGTGGACCAGATCGGCGTCGGCGGCCTGCCAGAACACCTCCAGCGGCGGGTGGCCGACGCCGAGACGGGTCGCTTCGGTGTCCCACTGGTCACGGACCAGGTCGGCGAGCCGGTCGGCGGCCTTCTCGATACCCCGGTCTCCGGAGCGGGTGGCGGCCGTGTCGGCCACGGCCGCGCCGCCGGTTGTCCGCCAGATCAGGCGTTGTGCCGCTCTACGTCCCCCGCTGACGCTCATAGCGAGCAATCATCCACACAGCGCCAATATCCACGTGCGGGGGCGCTCCGGAACGTCCCGTCGTCCCGGGCGCGCCGGGCGCTGGCAGAACGGATGCCGGGGCTGTGCCGCGAACTACAGGACCCCGCTGGACACGATCGGACGCCGTCGGACACCGCGAAGCGGTCGACGGACGATCACGCCGGTCGCCTGACCGCCGCGAACAAAGGGAAACCGCCGCCCGGAGCCCCGAGGGCGGAAGGGGGTGCGGAAGGGGGGATTCGAACCCCCACGCCCTAGGGCGGCAGATCCTAAGTCTGCTGCGTCTACCATTCCGCCACTCCCGCGTCCCTCCAGATTAGCGAGTCGCGGGACGGTCCCCGGGACGGGATGGGGGAGCGGGGGTCGGATCCTGCCGCCGGCCTGATGGAGACCAGGGCGGAGGAGGCCAGGACGGAGTGGGCGGGGAGATGGCCGGCTCCGGCTGACTGCCGTGGGGGTCCGGGGCGATGTCTTCGATCACATTCATCGGGGTCGACGTTTGCCTCGTCGCATCTGGGAGGCTTCGTCGGGTTTGGGATGGCGTGGGCTGGACAGGACTGTGACCAGCGCCGATGACCGCTTGGCCCAAGGGAGTAGCGCACGGTGCTGCCACGGAGCACGAGCCGGACCAGGTGTCGTCGACCCAACAGTGCCCCCAGGGGGCGGGTGTCGCCGACGCGACCGACAGGCAGCCCCGTCCGGGTGCAGGGTGTACCTGCGCCGGTGGGCGCCTGGATGCCTCTGGGGGAAGATCTTCATGACGACCATCGCGGACGCCTCGCTGGATCGCCTCGACCAGTCTCCCGCCGCCGTGCGGGAGGAACGGGACCGGGCCCGCCGTCTGATCGACAACGGCCGGGCAACCATGGCGGTCATCGACACCGTCAGCGACACCGGGGTGCGCGTCGACGGGCGCACCGTCGCCGAGGTGCACCTGCTGGTGGAGCGCCCGGGCCAGGAGCCCTACCCGGTCATGCGCCGGGCGGTCGTTCCCGCGGACGAGGCGGGGCCGAGCCCGGTGGGTGACGCCCGGGGCGGTATTTCGAGCCAGCTCCGCCGCCGGGTGCCCGTCCTGGTCGATCCCGCCCGCCCGGACAACGTGCTGCTGCGATGGGACCTGCGGGTCGCGAGCTGAGTGACGTGAGTGACGGGGGAGGACCGGCGATCAGCCGGCGAGAGCCGACTTCAGCCGGCCGACTTCAGCCGGCGAGGCCGATCTCCTTCAGCAGCTTCGCGACGTGGCCGGTGGCGCGCACGTTGTACTGCGCCTTCTCGATCTTGCCCTCGGCGTCGATGACGAACGTCGAGCGGATGACGCCCACGGTCTTCTTGCCGTACATCGTCTTCTCGCCGAAGGCTCCGTAGGCCGTGAGCACGGTCCGCTCCGGGTCGGAGAGCAGCGGGAAGGTCAGGCCCTCGTTGTCCCGGAACCTGACCAGCTTGGCCGGCTTGTCCGGGGAGATCCCGAGGACGTCGACACCCGCGTCGTTGAGCAGCGCGAGGTTGTCGCGGAAGTCGCAGGCCTGCTTCGTGCAGCCGGGCGTGGACGCGGCCGGGTAGAAGTAGACGACGACCTTGCGTCCGCGCAACGACGCCAGCGAAATGTCCTTGCCGTCGGCGTCGGGCAGGGTGAATTCCGGGGCGGGGTTGCCGGGGGAGAGCCGGGCGGCGGTGGCGGTCTCGGTCTCGGTCATGACCGAGAAGCTAGTCGTGGCTCCGGCGGGCCGGCAAACGTGGCAGTGGCATCGCGAGCGAAGCGGGCCCCACGGCCGGCAGGCCACCCGGGAGGCGGACCCTCCAGCAGACCACTGACCCTCCAGCAGACCACTGGCCGGCCAGCCGATCGGCTGGCCGGCCGAGGAGTTCGGAGGTCCCGGTCAGTCCTTGGCCGCCGCGGACACGGCGGCGCGCAGACCGTCGGGGGTCAGCTGGTCGGCGGAGAGCGGCTTGCCGTCGACGAGCACGGTCGGGGTCGAGGTGACGCCGCTGCGGGAGGCGTCCCCGTCGACCTTCGCGACGTAGCCGTCGTACGTGCCGTCCCGCACCGCGTTGACGAAGGCGGCCGAGGTCAGGCCCACCGAGGCGCCCTTCTGGATGAGGGTGTCGGTCTGGTAGCCGCCGGTGTGCTCCTCCGGCTGGTCGGCGAACAGGGCGTCGTGGAACTCCTTGAACCTGCCCTCGTTGGCCGCGGCGGCGCCGGCGTTCGCCGCCCGCTTCGACTCGTCGCCGAGGAACGACATGACATGGTAGTTGATCTTTATGTCGCCCGAGTCGACGAGGTCGCTGATCGTCGAGCCGGTGGTGCTCTCCAGTGCCCCGCAGGCGGGGCACTGGAAGTCCTCGTAGAGATCGAGGGTGACGGGCGCGTTGGCCTGCCCGACGACGATCGCGTTGTCGGGTCCCGTCGCGCTCGCCGGGAGGACGACCGGCTTGGACTCCTCCCGTGAGTTCTGCACGGCGAAGCCGATCACCCCGATCAGGACGATCGCGGCGGCGACGACCGCGCCGATGATGAGCTGCCTGCGCCGTCGTTCCCGGGCGGCCGTCGCCGCGCGGGCCGCCACGACCTTCTCCCGCCGAGCCGCGGCCGTCATGCGTTGCCCCGACCCCGACGGGGTGCCGGGTGTGCCGCCGGCCGCGGTCTTCCCCGGCGGAGTCCCGCCGGGTGGGGTTCTGGCGGCGTTGGTCCTGTCGGCGTCGGTGTCGCCGGAACTACGGCCGGTCGGCGCCGACGTCCGCGCTGTCTTCCTCGTCCGCGATGCCATGGGTGCTCCCGAGAAGGTCGTCCTCGTCGTCGAGGGGCTGTCGTGCGGGTCCGTTCAGGAGCCGGTCGACCGACAGGTAGCCCGCGGGCCACCGTGCCAGCAGCCCGCTGGCCAGCAGCAGCACGCTGTCGCGAACGATCTCCTGGGTGTAGTGGGTGGGTGCCTCGGATGTCAGATCGCCGCCCGAGGAGAAGCAGCCGCAGTCGATGCGCAGGCCGCGGGCGGACGCGGACGCGATCGCCGCGATGTAGACGGCGAACAGCACCGCCGAGATGGCGGCGACCAGCCGGACGGCGAGGCCGACGATCAGCAGCACACCGAGCGCGATCTCCACGAACGGCACGGCGTAGGCGACCGGGTCCACCAGCGCCTCGGGCAGGATCCGGAACGCCCGCACGGACCGCACCATGCCGTCCGGGTCATTGATCTTCAGTGCGCCCGCGGTGAGCCAGACGATCCCGAGGCCCACCCGCAGCACGGTGCCGGCCACGCGGGCGAACCGGCGCGGGCGCGGCGGCCCGGCGTCCCCGCCGACGGCGGACCCTGTGGCGGCGGTGGCCGTTGTGACCGCGGTGGTTCCGGTGGTTCCGGTGGTTCCGGTCATCCGGCGGCGGCCTGGGCCGGCCGGCTGACACCGGCTCGCTGGACGGCGTTCGTGGTGCCGGTCGCCCCGGTCGCCCCGGTCGTCCTCGGGGTCGCGGTCGCCCCGGGTGAAGTGGTCATCCTGGGCGAGCTGGTCACCCCGGGCGTCGCGGTCGCGTCGCGCTGGTCGGTACCGAGGGTCTCGGCTGTGAGCACGGGGAGGTCCGCGACGTAGTCGGCCACCGGGGTGCCGGCCAGGTAGAGCACGCGGGCGCGGGCGTCCCGGCCGAAGGCGATGACCTGGCTGCCGTGGGTGACCAGGACCGATCCGTCCGCCTGGACTTTCGGCGCCTCCAACGGGACGCCGATCGACTCGGCCTCGGCCCGCACGTCCTCGAACGGCCCGCGTACGCCGACGAAGCTCGCGTCGAACTGGTTGAGCCAGCGATCGAGGACCGGGGCGGTGTCACGGTCCGGGTCGGTGCTGACGAACACCACCGAGACCTGGTCCCGCACCGACCGGTCGACCTCGTCCAGGGCCGCGGCGAGGTCGGCCATGGTGGTCGGACAGACGTCCGGGCACATCGTGTAGCCGAAGAAAAGCAGAGTGATCTTCCCTTGCGTTCGGGCGCGAAGGTCGAAAGGGCGCCCGTCGGTATCGGTCAGGTTGAGCGCCGGCTTCGCGAAGCGTTCGGTTGGGACAACGCCGTGTAGGCCCCCGTCGGTTCCGCCGGCGTCGACGATCGTCACCCCGGTACCGTCACCGCCGTTGGAGCACGCGCCGAGTGTCGCGCTGATGGCGACGACGATCCCGATCAACAGTGCGGATGACGGTCGCCTGCGGAGTGTAGTCTTTAGGTGGCTGATAGTGAATGAATTCCTGGTCACGGACACCTGATTCCTGCGAAGATCTGGGTGATACCGGCGCGAACCATGCCGCTGGGGCGGCTGGGTCGGAACGGTCGACGCGCGGGCACCGCCGACGGCGCACCAGTACTCGGGGCCGAGCCCATGACGGATCGCGAACGGATCGCGAACGGATCAGGGCCGGCCCGCGGCATCCGGCACAGGCCGCGTGGCCTGCGCCGTTTCAGCAGTTCGCGACGGCTGGCGGGCCTCGGGAGGGTGTCACCGCCCACGGGCGGTCGAGTACCCGAAGCGTGAGTAGGCGCGGTGCGCGGACGATCCGGCGCGGGAACGGCGCCGGGGAGACGGGAGACCGCGGCGCGGACAGGCAGGACCCGAGTGCCAGGCAGGCCGCCCGCAGCACCTGGCAGCCGCGGCTGGTCCACCAGGAGGCCGCGGCGGCGGCGAGGGTGTGGCCGAGCAGCACCGCCACGCCATGGCCCTGCGGATAAAGGCCGGTCAGCTCGTGGCGGTGGAGGCCGTACCGGGACAGTCGGGCCGCCGCGGCGGCCCAGTCGCCGTTCCCGGTGGTCGGCGGGGCGCCGAGTGGCCGGCCGGCGAGTGCCGCCGCGAGTTGGCCGGGGGAGGCGAGCGTGCCACCGGGCGCGCAGAGCAGGCCGCCGAGTGAGCTGGCACCGGGCGGCCCGGGGCGCCCGGGTCCGGCGAGGAGCACGATGTGCAACCCGGCCTGGATACCGAGCAGCGCGGGGAACGAACGGGGACCACCGACCCGGCGCCATCCGCCCGTGCGCGGGTCCGTGGCGTCAGGCGGGCCGCCCCGTGACCGGGCCGTGCGGGCCGTGCGAATGAGATCACTCGCGGCGCACAGCGCGACGAGGGCGGCCACGGACAGCGCGACGCCGGCGGGCGCGGGTGCCCCGGTGTGCACGGTCGGCAGGTGGGCCAGCAGGGCGAGTGCGACCATGGGCACGGCGAACGCGAGACCTGGGAGCACCGCGGACCGGAGGCGGTGGGCCAGGCCGGTGAACCGCGCCCCGTACCGGCCGACGTGCACGGTTCCAGCGTAGTGCCGGCCCCAGCCCGACCGGACCGGGCCTGACGCCCGTCCGGGTCCGCGCCCAGCCCGCTGGACGTCTGCTCAGGCTGCCGGACGTCTGCCCGGGTTGGCGCATGTCTGTCCGGCCGGCGGCACGTCGTCCCGCGGGAGGGTCGTCCTCCCACGAGGGGGGTCGACCGATAAGGGGCCGACGGGCACAACTCACACGGAACGGTTGGGGCGGCCCGGCCGGAGTGCTGACCAGGTCCGTGAGCGCCGGCGGCGCGGCGCCGGTCATCCGGAACCCGCAGGTCCGCGGAGATGGTCCGCCGTTTCGTCGCGCTGCGGAGGTGCTGGTCTGGCACGATCGAGTCGGGTCGTCAGCCCGCCCCGTCCACCCAGTAAGAGAACCGAGAGGGCGACATCGGTGCCGCAGGATCCGGCCGTCATCCAGCGTCAGATCGAACAGACCCGCGCCGAGCTGGCCGAGACCGTTGACGCGATCGCGGAGATCGTCAGTCCGAAGCGGGTGGCCGAACGAGCGAACGAGCAGGTCCGGGCCAAGGTGGCTGAGCTGCGCGAGCGGTTCGCCCCGGGCGGCGGGGCGCCGTCCGCGCTCGGTTCGGCGCTCACCGGGCGCCGGGCGGTCGAGGCCGGCGTGATCGAAGGCGGCACGCTCGGCGGTGGCCTGCCGGGCCCGGCAGGCCCGGCACCGGGCGCGGACGGCGCGCCGGCGGCCGAGAGCGGCCCGACCCAGGTGGTGCGGACGGTTCGCTGGGAGAGGGTAGCGCTGGTGACCGGGGTGGTCGTGCTGCTCCTGGGGGCGCGCCGGCGCCGGCGCCGGCGGCGGTGACCCCGGCGGTGACCCCGGCGGAGGTTCCGGCCGGCCGGGTCACGCTGATTCGGCACGGCGAGACCGAGTGGAGTCGCACCGGCCGGCACACCGGGCACACCGACATCGCCCTCACCGCCACGGGTGAGCGTCAGGCCGCCGCGCTGCGGGCGGTGCTGGCGGGCCGGCGGTTCGCCCTGGTCGCGACGAGCCCGCGGCGCCGGGCGACGCGTACCGCCGAGATCTCGGGCCTGTGCCCGTCGGGAGCTGAGGGCTGCGTCGTCTGGCCGGAGCTCGCCGAATGGGACTACGGGGACTACGAGGGCGTCACCACGGCGCGGATCCGTGAGGACCAGCCCGGCTGGACGGTCTTCTCCGGCGAGGTGCCGGGCGGGGAGACGGCCGAGGAGGTGGGGCGGCGCGCCGACCTCGTCCTCGGCCGGGTGGTGCCGCTGCTGGCGGACGGGGACGTGGCGTTGGTCGGGCACGGCCACATGCTCCGGGTACTGGTGGCGCGGTGGCTGGGTCTGCCCCCGACGGCCGGGGCACATTTCGTGATCGAGCCGGCGGGAGTCTCCGAGCTCGGGTTCGAGCATGAGAACCGGGTGCTGCGGCAGCTCAACGCCCGCCCCACGCTGTCGGCTCACCCCTGATCGCCAAACCGTCATTTATCGAATGAATTTTCCCAAAGCGTCGGGCGGCCTGCTCGCCGTTTGATTGCCTGCTCGCCCTTCCGGGTCGGAATTCGGCGAGATCGAGCCTGAAACGGCGAGGAAGAAACAAAAGAGCGAGCAGCCGAGCCGGGACGGCGGACGACCGCGAGGACCACCTCACGAAGACCATGGTCACGAAGGTCAGGGCCGCGGAGGCCAGGGTCGAGAAGGTCGGAGTCGAGAAGAGGGAGCGGGCCCGGGACCGGACTGGTCCCGGGCCCGCTCCGCTGCCGGTCAGCGGACCCGGCAGCAGCCGTCGAGGAGTGATGGTCCTCGAGGCGAAGGCTCGGCGGTGGGTGGCTCCGCGGCGGGGTCTCCGCGGGCCCCGGGGCCGCGGCGGGCTTCAGCGGTCGCCGCGGCCGGTCTCAGCGGTCGGTCTCAGTGCCTGTCCTGAATCTTGATGTTGTTTAGCTCTCGGTTGTCTTTCGGGGGGTCCAGCGTGGGACGGGAGCGTGGCGGGCGAGGCGGCGGGCCATGGTGCGGATCATGGCCCAGTGGACGAAGGCCGTGGAGCTGGCCGGGTCGCGTTCGTAGTCACGGGCGAGGCGGCGATGTGCGGTGATCCACGCCAGGGTGCGTTCCACCACCCAGCGTCTCGGGAGTGGCTGGAAGCCTTTCTGGCCTTCCTTCTTCCGGACGATCTCGACGGTGGTCTTCACGACACTGGCGGCCCAGACGACGAACCGGCCGGCGAAACCACC
>NZ_KB891232.1 GCF_000373365.1 Parafrankia discariae | reverse complement strand
CGCTGCGCCGGGCCTCGTGCACAGTGTGTGAACAGGTGTGGAAGACCAGGATCCCTGTCGTTCCAGGAGATCTGACGACCCGTAGTGGTTGACGGCACGCCACGTCGATTACCAACTGTGATCGTCAGTGGGCAGGGCTGTCCTGACGGCAGGTGTCAGAGCCCGAGCGGAATCCGGGTCTCGGCCCGCTGTACCGGCAGCGGAAGGCGCGTCGGGGTCCCGGTGGGTCGGCCTGAGGGCCGGTACATGCCGCGTTCCACCCGCCAGCCGCGTCGGTTCGCCCGTTCCACGAAGTACGCCAGCGCCTGCTCCCGCTGGACGGCATGCCGCTCGGCGCGCCCGGCCAGCGTGCCGTCCACTCCCAGCGCCACCGCCACCACGTCCAGCCCGGCGCTCCCACGCACCCAGCCGTCCCCGCCACGGCGGGCCAGGCCGGCCGCGGCCAGCCGGCGCAGGTGCTTACGGACCGTCGACCTGGTGAACCCCACCCGGGCCGCGAGCAACCCGCAGCGCACCCCGGTGGTCTCCAAGGTGTCATAGATCCGCCCGGCGACCGTGCCCAATCCCCGCCAGGTGAACACGTCATGCACCGCCCGCCCTCGCCAGCGGGTCGCGGGCAGCTCTCCCGATCGGGGGTCGGCGAGCTCGTCGGGATCCACCGGATCCGGCAACGCGCGGGGCAGCAGCAGGTGCAGCCGGCGGGCCCGTAGCTGACCGCCACGGCGGCCGTGCTCATCCTCCTCACCGACCAGGACCACCCCGGCGGGCTCGTCGACACGCAGCCAACCCGCCGCGATCAGCCGGTGGACCGCCCGGTCCACCGTCGAGTCCGTCACCGTCGTCGCCTCGGCGATCTGACGGATGCTCGCGGTCGGGTCCAGCCGGCCCGCCCGGGCACCGATCTCCCACAGCGCCTCAAGGACCGCCCGGTTCGACCCGCCCGCCTGCCCACCCCACAGGAACGGCCGGGCGTCCGCCGCCTCCCGCATCACCGCGATCTCCACCATCGTCTGCTGCACGTCCGACGCCGGCGACCGCGTACACCAACGCACCACCGCGTTGCGCCACATGTGCTCAAGCCGATGATCCTGATCCGCCACCGACCGACGCCGGCCCCGCGGGTCACGCACCATCCAGTCCCCGGGCGTGCCGACCACATGCGCCACCGCGACGAAGGCCTTACGCAGCTCCTCCAGCGACCAGCCGGCGCCGACCGCGCCGAGCGCCACCGACATCGACACCGCGCTACGCCCATGCCCGAAGTGGCCTCCGGTGTCTCCTCGGCCCAGCAGTCCCGCGATCCGTGGAGACAACTCCCGCCGCGGCCGTCCCGGCAACGCCCGCCCCGACCGTCCCCACGCGGCCGCGTCGAACTCCAACCACGCCCCCCCAGGCACGCCGACGATCCCGCCCTGACCCTCAGGCGGGATGGGGGAGCGCGGCGAGACGGCGGGCGCGGTCATCAGCCGGACGCACCCACCCGCGTCGGCACGACCAGCGCAAACGCCCTAGCTAGGGCGTGTATGTAGCCGGCTGGACGCACACCGCATGTGGCCCATCGGTGGCCCCCTGTCGGGACGACAAACAGCAACCAGGTCAGCGCATACCGCACTGACCGGGAAAAAGGACACGGCGACGCGCCGTGAGTCCCACGGCTGTGGCGGGCAGGCATGCAACAATGCATCTGTAATCCAAGTAAGGAAGTGACTCTGGACCGGTCCGAGTTGGTAGCTCGGGCCGGAGCGATCCAAGAGGGGTTGTTACTGGCAGTACCGCGGGAGATCGAGTTGGTCGCTCGGCCCCGCACTCACGTAGACGAGGTCGCACCTGTGGCAGGGTGCGACCTCGTTCTCGTTCTAGCCCGCCATCGGAAGCTCCTCGCTGTCCTCCGGCCGCCGTGGCCGGCGCCGGGCTGGACGTGACTCGGACGCAGGTGGAGCGTCGGGCACGGACACGCCGAGCAGCGGTGGAGCAGCTTCGAGCACCAGCTTCTCCAGCCAACGGCACAGCGTCAGCCCTTCGGCGGCGGCGGCCGCCTTCGCCAACTCCTCCACCTCGGGCGACGTACGCCCACGTAGCCACCCGGAGCGGGCCTGGGAGCGGCGCCCGTGAGTCGGATGTGAACGCATGCTGGACATAGCTGATCTCTATCGCACACGAGCACCAAGGTGGGGGACGTGGTGTACCACGGCGCGTGTCGCGTGTTGCGCCTTCTTCTGTCGGGTTCAGAGTGGGATGAACAGGACGTCTGATAGCGCAAACGTTGTGTGATGGGCTGCCGCCCGTGTCGCGGGCTGCATTGCCAGGGATGGCGAAGACCACACCAGAAGAAGAGACAAAACGATCATGAAACGCGACATCCGGCCAAGAAGGACTTTTCCCCCCGGATCCACAGGATGTTGGACCGAGCGGCCGATCTAGCCCGGCTCAAGGTCGAACTGGTGGACGGCTTGAGCACTGCCAGCGACTGATCGGCGACGGCCGGGACTGGCCGGCTGCCTGTGACGGACGTGCAGGCCGCACTGACGGTCCTGGGACGGCTTCCTGCCCGTGGCGGTGTCCCCCGCGCCGACCTGGCAGGTGCCGACCTCACCCGCGCCCAGTTGTTCGAGGCGGCTCGCACCCGCGCGCAGCTGTTCGAGGCGACTCTCACCGGCGCCTGGCTGGGCGAGGCGAACCTCACCAACGCCCGGCTGGATGGGGTGAACCTCACCAGCGCGGGGGGTCTGACAGCGGTGCGGGTGGCGGTGGCGCGGGGGGATGCGGGGACACGGTTGCCGGACGGTGGGGCGCGGCCGGAGTCCTGGCCGCCGTACGAGCCGCCTCCGGACCCGTCGGGTGGGGGTTCCTGACCCCCCTTCCTGCCTGTTTTGTGACCGGCCCCGGTAGGTGGCAGGGTTCCGTCCGCGCGGTTTGGCAGGGACGGGATAACCGGCGTGTCAGAGCATCGCCCGGCCGGCGAGGGCGAGCATGCGCTCCTGCGCCCCGGCCTCCTGCGCGGTCGCGAGGATGTGGCCGTAGCGTCCCGATGCTCGCATCTGCTCGGTGATCGCAGGCATGTCCGCGAGGACGGCATCCACGAGATCAGCAGGCAGCCGGTCGTCCCCGCCGACGGCGCGAGCGAGGTCCCAGGCGTGGATCGTCACGTCCCGCACGAGGGCGACCAGCAGGAACTCGGCGGTGCGCGTCTCCTCCCCGATCCGCACCCTCGTGTCGGGGATTCCTCGTGCGTCAAAAGCAGCGAGGTCGGTCAGGACGCTCTCTCGCGCCCGTACCCATGCCTGGTGTGGATCCAGGTCTGACGGAGGCTGCGTGGCGCGATAGTCGCCACCCCTCAGGGCCTCCGAGAACCCCAGGAGGTTAAGGGCGACATGCACGACGACATCCGTACCCGTCCACCCCTCGCACGGCGACGGACTCGACAGCACCATCGGGTCGGCCGCACCCAACCGCTCACCGAACACTTCGACGGCCTGTCGGAGATGGTCGGACGCCGACGGCGAGGGGCTCTGCGGGGAAGGCGGTGGGGGTTCCTGACAAGGGGGTAGCAGTGGCATACAGGTGTTCTACCGCCCGCCTCGCCAAACAGCGCGGCCCGAACCCTGCCACCTACCCGGGCCGGCCACACGCTGTCCTGGTTTGTTCTGTTTCCAGCGCGCGGGAATTTCCCCACCCCCCAGGCCCGCAGCAGCATGCTGGCCCTGCTCGCCACCAACAGCAGCGACGACACCGCCCGGATATTGGATGTGGACGCGAACCGGCTGGTCGCGGCAGCCTGCGCCAAAGAGGCCAACCGACTCACCGAGGCCGAGTAGAAAACCGTCGTGCCCGAACTCCCCTACAACCCACCCTGCCCCCGAACACCACAATGATCATCTTCCCGGAAACGGGGGATGGTCGTGGGCCGCACGGCGGCCGTTGCCCGGTGGGCCTGCAGGGCTGTTCAGGGTCTACGAGTGTGGAAGGTGCGGCGTAGGTCGCTCACCCAGGCGTCGGGGTTCTCCCACGGGATGAAGTGGCCGCCGTGGTCGTGGGCGTTGACGTTGACGTGGTTGAACCAGTCGGCCTGCGGGCCGGTCGTGAACGCCCGGACGCGCTCGGCGGCGGTGTGGATGCCGGGCGGGTTCTCGTAGGTGACGAGGGTGAGGCCGACCGGGGCCTGCACGACGGGGGTGCGGTCGTGGGCGGGGGCCCAGGGGTGGCGGTTGGCGTTGGCGTAGTAGCGCATCGACGTGGCGATGGAGTTGTTCACCCAGTAGATCGTGGCGTGGGTGAGCAGGTCGTCCCTGGTGAAGACGGACTCGACGTCGCCGCCGTTGTCGCTCCAGGCGTTCCAGCGTTCCAGCAGCCAGGCGAGCAGCCCGGCGGGGGAGTCACTCAGCCCGTGGGCTAGGGTGGCGCCGTCGAGCATGTGCACGGCGAGGTGGGACGCCGAGCGGTGGTCCAGCTCGATGATGCGGGCGCGGACGTCGGCGGGCTGGTCGTCGGTGAGGGGCCGGTTGCGGGCGAGGTCCCAGGCGCGGGGGCCGGTGAAGAAGTCGAGCGGCAGCCCGGAGCCGATGTGGATGCCGTACAGCTCATCCGCGTACTTGTGGCCGAGCTGGCTGGTGACGATCCCGCCGATGTCGCAGCCCCCGGCGGCGTACTTCTCGTAGCCCAGGGTCTCGGTCATCAGGGTGTGCCAGAGGTCGGCGACCTTCCAGAAGTTGACGTCCGGGAAGCCGGTGAGCGGGCCGGGGAAACCGAAGCCGGGCAGGGACGGCACGAGCACGTCGAACGCGTCGGCGGGGTCGGCGCCGAACGCGGCCGGGTCGGCGAGCGGGTCGATCACCTTCGACCAGTGCCAGAACGTCCACGGCCAGCCGTGGGTGAGGATCAACGGGATCGGGTGGGGGCCGCGGCCGGGCCTGCGCAGGAAGTGCACCGGGACACCGGCGACGCTCACCTGGTAGTGCTCGTAGGCGTTGATGGCGGCCTCGGCCTGGCGCCAGTCGTAGCCGTCCCGCCAGTAGGCGACCAGCTCACGCAGGTAGCTGGCCGGGACGCCGTAGGACCAGTCCTCGTTCCCCTCGTCCAGCGGCGGACGGGTCAGCGTGAGACGGGCGCGCAGGTCATCGAGGACGTCGTCGGGCACCTGGATCGGGGTGGGTTCCAGGGGGAAGGCGCGTAGAGGGGTCACGGCGTGATTTTCCTCCTGTGTGGTGGGAAGCGGTGTCGTCGGCCGGTGCTCTCCACGCCGTCTCCACACCCGCGTTCGTCGCCGTCACTTTTGCTGTCCAGGCTGCCGCCCTGGTCCTGTTCGCCGCCAGCCGCCACGCCTGGAGCTGACCAGGCGGATCAGGCGCCGGGCGACGCCGGCCCTGCTGTCGGGGCCGGGGGAAGTGGTGTCCACCGCTGTCGCGCTTGCAATCGGTACCCAGGTACGGGTTTACCGTCCGAGGTGTCCCCGCCCGCACCGGGCGCGGACACGACGACGGGAGTGGTCACCATGACGGCCTGGGTACCGCGGTCCTGCACGCTGCCCACCGCGGAGCGGCCGCTGCGGGTGGCGGAATTCGGCGCGCTGTTCGCCGGGCGGATGGCCGGCGTGTCCCGGCCCGACCGGCTGCGGTTGGAGCTGGTGCTCACCGGTGGTGAGGGCGTGGAGGAGACGGTACGGGACCTGGTGGCCCGGGAAAGTGGCTGCTGCTCGTTCTTCACCTTCACCGTCCACCCGGGCTCGCGGCGCATCGGTCTGGACGTCGAGGTCGACGGTGCGCACGAGGCCGTGCTGGACGCTCTGCAGGAGCGGGCCGCCGCGGCGGCCGGTTGGGAGGTGCCGTGAGCGGCGGTGGTCCGCGCAGCGGGCAGGTCGCGGGCGCGGCCGGAGTGAACATCCAGACCCTGCGCTACTACGAGCGGCGCGGTCTGCTGGCCGCACCCGACCGCAGCCCGGGCGGTCACCGCCTCTACGGGGAGGAGGCCGTCACCGCGCTGCGGGTCATCAAGGCCGCCCAGCGGCTCGGGTTCACGCTGGAGGAGGTCGCCGACCTGTTGGGAGACCGGCCGCTACCGCCACGGCCGTCCCGTGCCGGGTCTTCAGGACCGGGCCGCGGTCAAACTCGCCGAGGTCGACGCGAAGATCGCGGATCTGACCACCATCCGCACGGCCCTGGCGACGGCCGTCGCCGCGGGCTGCGACGACCTGACCGTCTGCGCGTCCAGTGCCTGCTGCTCCATCGATGGTCAGATGGGGGAGTGCGGCCTGCACCTCCCGGAGCTGCGGGGGTGCCGCACACCGGCGCGGGCCGGCACTGGTGGGTACAGCCTGCGCGGCACCGACCTCACCGCGGCACAGCTCCCGGTGGAGATCGGCGGTCTCACCCGCCCGCCTGGATGGTGAGTTTTGACGGCGGGCAGGGCGCATGCCTAGCTCGGTCCCTGAACCACCCGGCCCCCTCGCGGGCCGGGTTTTTCCTTGTGGAGCGGCTGCTGGTCGGGCAGCAGGTGCTGGTCCGCCGGCGCCCACGGACGCGTCACTTCCACCGCTGTTCCTCGGGCGGGACGGCGGGTCGGGACGCGGTCACGACGAAGGCGGTCTCGCTGAAGAAGAACTCCCCGGTGGCGTCCGCGGAGCGGAGCTGCTCCTGCCACTCGTCGACCTCGCCGACGGTGACGTGTCCCAGCCCGCGCCGGGCGCTGCGGCGGACCGCGACGGCGACCTCCCCGAGGCGCAGCGTGGTCGCCTCGGACAGCGTCGACAGGACCGTGGTGTGCGCGTGCACCGATTCCAGGCGCAGCGGGCTACGGCGGACGAGACCGGCCAGCCGACGGCCCATCTGCGGGTCGGCGGCCGCCATGTGGCGGTAGAGAACCGGCAGCTCCGCGTAGGTGAGCAGCACCCGACGGGAAAGATCACGGTTCTCGGTCGCCACCAGGATCGACTCGAAGTCGGTGTGCCCGAGCACCGCACGCCCGCCCGGGCGCAGGGCTCTGGCGACGTCGGCGAGCAGCGCGGGCGGGTCGGTCAGACATTCCAGCGTGTTGTGCGAGACGACGACGTCGACGCCGCCGTCCGGCAGCGGCAGCCGACCGGCCAGGTCATGCCGCACGATCCGGGTGTCCGGAAGGCGCGCGGCCAACGCTGCCAGCGCGGTGTCGTCGACGTCGAGAGCCGTCAACAGGCTGGCCGGTGACCGGCCTCTGATCGCGGCGAGGGTTCCACCGTCTCCCGCGCCGAGATCGACCACGGTGCCCGCGGGGCCGTCGAGCGTCAGATCCGCGATCAGGCTGTGCACCGTCGCCGGGCACGCCTTGCCTGCCATGACGGGCCAGCCTCCCCTCGGCGCTATGCCGGACGCCGGTGATCGCCGGTTCCGGCGCCGGCGGGCAGGGCGGTGACCAGCCGGAGCGCGCCGGTGAACGTCGGCTGGTGGCGCAGCGCGCCGTGTCGGTGGTCCCAGGCTCCGGATTCCAGATCCGCGCGCAGCCGGGCGAGTCCCCGCCGCGCCATGGCCGGGTCGAGGAAGCCCCAGGCGGACTGGCAGTTTCGTACGGCCGGGTCGAGGAAGCGTTCGGGGCGGTTGTAGAACGCCTCGGCGAACCCGTCGACGCAGTCGGCGGGCACGGGCACCGGGGTGACCGTCGTGGTGCCGCCCAGAGCCGTCCGGATGCGCTCGATCGGCGGGAAGCGGCGGCGTTCGGTGGCCGTCAGCTCGGGCAGGTAGTCGGCGAGCCAGAGCCGGTCGAGGGCGTCGGGGTCGAAGGTGAGCACGACGACCGGGCCGCGGCTGACCCGCCGCAGCTCCCGCAGCCCACGGTCGGGGTCGGGCCACTGGTGGACGGTGACCATCGCCATCGCGGCGTCGACGCTGGCGTCGTCGAACGGCAGGTCCTCGGCGACGGCGTTGACCGCCGGCGGCAGGTGCGGTGGCCGCCCGGCGCGCATCGCGGCGGACGGTTCGACCGCGAGCACATGGCGGTCGCCGGGTTCGTACGAGCCGGCACCGGCGCCCACGTTGAGCACCGTGCGCGCGTCGGCGAGCGCGGCGTGGACGAGGCTGGCGATGCGCGGGTCGGTACGGCGCCCGTGGGCGTACCCGCCCCCGTGGGTCTCGTAGTCCACGTCGCCGAACGTCGGGCCGGGCATCGGTTGGCTCCTCTCGCCGGGTCATGGGCTCCCCGCCCATCATCGCGCTGTGCCCACGGTCGTCGCGGCTGGTCGGACCACGGGCTGGTTGCGGGCTGGTTGCCGGCCGGTGGGGCTGGTCCGAGCCGCGGACCGCGGGCGCCGGGGCCGGGGCATGGAAAATCACTGTCGGAACCGGCGGGTGGATGCCAGAGTGCGAACGCGTGGACGTCATTCCCGAAGTCACCGAGGACGGCGGCGGCGACGTGCGTGCCGCTCCGGGTCCGCTGGCACCCGTTCGGGCGCGCGACCGGGTGGGCTACGACACCGCCCGCATCCGCGCGGTGTTGGACGAGGCGCTGGTCTGTCACGTCGGCCTGGTCGTAGACGGCTGGCCGCATGTGCTGCCCACCCTGCACACCCGCCGCGAAGACACCCTCTACCTGCACGGATCGACCGCCTCCCGACTACTCGCCGCCGGGCACGGTCAGGGGGCCGCCGGGCGTGGTGGGACGCTGCCGGTGTGCGTCACGGTCACACTGCTCGACGGTCTGGTCCTGGCCCGCTCCGCGTTCCACCATTCGGTGAACTACCGGTCGGTGATGATCCGGGCGGCCGCGAGACTCGTGAGTGACGACGCCGAACGGCGGGCCGCCCTGGACGCCCTGGTCGACCGGAGCGCCCCCGGCCGGTCCGCGGCCTGCCGGCCGCCGAACCGCAGGGAGCTGGCGGCCACCGCCGTCCTCGCCGTCCCGCTGACCGGGCCGGACACCCAGGTCGCGGTGAAGACCCGGACCGGCGGGCCGAACGACGACCCCGCCGACCTCACCCTGCCCCACTGGGCCGGGGTGATTCCGATGCGCAGCGTCCCGGGAGTCCCCGAAGCCGACCCAGCCCTGGCCCCGGGCATCCTCCCACCACCGGCGCACCCGGGCTCACCGCGTTGATCCGGACGTTGTCGGCGATGTTGTCGGCGATGTGGCCGCGGGCCGCGGCCCGGGTCAGCACGCTGACCGCGGCCTTGCCGGCGGCGTAGGCGGTCGGTCCCGGACCTGCCGGCCACGTTTCGTACGACTGCCACTACAGTTCTTGCCCCGTACGCCGGTAGCGATCACGGGGTGGGCGATGGCGGGTTCGGCGGGCCGGCGAGACGTGCCGGACGTGGTGGGCGAGGTCGTGGGACGGGTGTCCCATGACGCGCGGTGGTGGGGGGCCCGTCCCGTCGTCCCGGCGTCGGTCGTGGACGACGCTCTGGCGGAGGCGATCAGCGATCAGGTGCCCGGCGCCTGGGTGGTGCGGGTGCTGCCCGCGGACCTGCCCCTGCGGGAGGCGGTCGACGAGGCGCTGCGCGAGGCGGGCCCGGCCGCCCCGGACACCCGGCGCTATGACGATCTCACCGCCGCGCTGCGCCAGCCGACAGGACCGGGCGGGGACGGGGACCTGCTGGACCGGCGGCGGACCGCCGCCCGGCGGGAGCGGTGGAAGTACGTCGTGGAACCGGTCGGCCTGCTCTGGATCGGTGTCGCCAGCCTGGGCGCCGCCCTGATGAGCGCCGCCAACGTCAAACAGTT
Organism: Parafrankia discariae; assembly: GCF_000373365.1. Taxonomy (NCBI): domain Bacteria; kingdom Bacillati; phylum Actinomycetota; class Actinomycetes; order Frankiales; family Frankiaceae; genus Parafrankia; species Parafrankia discariae. The sequence goes on along the minus strand of NZ_KB891232.1, from coordinate 36,353 downwards.
CGGCCGCGGGGACCTGGCCTGGAACGTCGGCACGTTCCTCCTGTTCACCGCCATCCTGCTCATCGGGACACGGCTGCTCGCGGGACTGTGGCGGCTGGTCCGGGGCAGTATCCGGGCGGCGCCGACGGAACGGGAGCTGGCCCGGGCTCTCCTGCGTGATCTGCGGTACGACGCGCGGCGGATCGTCCCCACCGGCTGGTTCCGGGCCCGTGACGTGCCCCGGCGGCTGCCCGTCCTGCTCGTCGCCACCGCCGGGGACGGCCGGCGGCCGGTGCTGCTCGAGGAGTACCTGCGCTGGCACTCCCCACGGCTGCCCCGGTGGCTGTGGTGGCTGACCGCCGCCCTGCGCCGCCCCTCGGCCGTCGTCGTGACCGACCATCCGATGCCGGTGACGGCCGGCGTCTGGCTCCGGGCCGCGTGGCGGCGGCGCGCGGAGCACCACGCCCGGCTGCGCACGTGCCTGCGGACGTCCCGGCGGACGTTGCGGGGGCTGCCAGCGGGCCTCGCCGCCTGGTGGGGTGGCCTGCCCGGCCCGGCGTGGCGCCGCCTGGGGGCGGTGGCCCGCGCCGTGCTCCTGCCGCCGGGGGAAGGCCTCGTGCGGCTGGTGCGGTGGCTCGTCGTCTTCCTGTGGCCGCGGCGGGCCCGCGCGCGGATGCGTCGGCTGACCGCGTACGGCCTCGCCGCCGTCCTGGCGGGGACGGCTGTGTACGTGCAGCTCAGCCCGGGTCAGCCCTACTGCCTGCGGCCGATGGCCGGCTCGGAACGGGACCTGTCCACCGACACCTCCGCGGGCGAGTGGATCGGTTACCGCACCTGCCTCGGCTGGCGTCAGCTGGCCGGGAACGTCGTCGGCGAGACCCTCTCCTCGGTGGCGGCCCGGCTGACCGTGCACCGGCCCGGGCCCGACGACGTCTCCGACCTGTTCGACGACACCCTGATCTACCGGGAGAACAAGCGGGTGGAACGGCTGGCCGACCACCGGCGCCCGATCGTCACCGTCGCGCTGGTCTCCTCCCTGACCTCCGCCGCCCCGACCCGGGCGGTCCGCTCCGTCGTGGCCGAGCGGGAGGGCCTGGCCGGTGCCTACGCCGCCCAGCTCCGGATCAACGCCATGCGCGGCACCTCCCTGCCGTATGTGCGCCTCGCGGTCGTCAACAGCGGCGACCTCACCGCCGGCATGAGCGACCTCACCGTCCGTGATCATCTGAAAATCCTCGAGGGGAAGCTGCGGCAGCTCGCCGAGGATCCGACGCTGGCCGCCGCCGTCGTCACCGGGAACAGCACCACGGGACTGCGGGACGTCCTGGGCGCGTCGCTGGGTGCCGCCGGTGTCCCGATGATCAGCCCCACCATGAGCGCGGACGGCTTCGGTGCGAACCTGGCCAGCCCCGCCACGGACCCGGACGGCCCCGGCGTGAACGCGGACGGCCTCGGCGCGGCCACCCGCCGGCAGCCGATGTTCTTCCAGATCAACTCCACCAACGACGACCAGGTCCAACTGATCTACGAGTACGCCCGCGGCCAGGGCAGCCCCCTGACCTTCTTCTACCCGGTCACCGACACCACCCGGACCGGACCGGACGCCGACGACCTCTACCTGACCTCGCTGTACTGCGACGTACTGCGCCGCCAGCAGCACCCGGAACCCGCCCAGGCCACCGGATCCGCCCAGGCCACGGAATCCGGCCAGGACCCGGCCGGTGGCCCGCCGTCCACCTGCGCGCCCCCGTCGCAGGCCACGGAACGGGCGCTGTCGGCCGCGTCCTCCGCATCTGTGCTCTCGGAACCTGTGCTCTCGGACGGGGAACCCGGCCCGACCGCGCCACCGGTACCCGTCTCCCTGGTGCCGTGGTCACCGGGCCGGTCACTCACCACGACCGCCAGCCAGGCCTGCCCACCGGCGAACACCGACACCCAGCCCGCGGTGGGACAGACCCCGGCAGGCACCGGGAGCACCGGGCGGATGCCGGGCGCGGCGCAGGCCGCACCGCGGACGCCGGGGGCCACGCTGCCGCTGGTCTTCTTCGGGGGGCGCTACACCGACGTCGCCGAGTTCACCCAGGCACTGCGGCTCGCCTGCGGCTCCCGGATGCCCCAGGTGGCCGTCGCCGACTCCTCGGCCCGTTTCCTCGCCGACCGGGAACTGGCCCGCCACGTCCCCCACGGCGTGCAGGTGCTCATCGCCTACCGGGGCCGGATCCAGACCTGCGCCGGGCTGGGCGACCCCCAGGCCGGCGCGGACGAGTCGCTGTTCGACGCCGGACGCCGCACGGACTTCTACGGCGACATCCGCGCGTACCTGGGCCGCTGCGGCGGACCCGGCAGCCGCGAGCAGGACCGGTGGCTGTCCGGCGGCTGGGCCTCCCTCAGCTACGACTCACTCCTCATGGTCAACGATGCGCTGCTGCGCGCCGGGATGCCCTCCACCGCGGCGGACGCCCGCCACCAGATCCTGCGGTGCCTGCGCGGCCCCACCGCCGGCCTCTGCGACAGCACCGACTATCCCGGCGCCTACGGAACCATCCACCTCGACGACCAGGGCGTCGGCCGCCGCTCCGCCGTCCTGCTGCACCTCAAGGACCTCACCACAGCCTTCGGATCCCCCAGCGAGGTGAGCACCGTGGGTACCTGCGCCCCCGTGGCCACGCCGTGCCTCGCCCACATCACGCCCGAGGCGCGGAACCAGCCCGCGGAGCCCAGCCGCCCCACGGACAGTTAGGCGGGTGGCCGTCGACCCCGGCCGCGCTCGGCGCGGGTCGGCGGACGTGACTCGGTCCGGACGCTGTCCGCCAGGGCGACGACCGCCGACGTCCCCCGTCCGAGGCCGGCGTGGAATCGCAGCAGGCGGGCCCGGCGCTCGCCGAGGACCGGGCGGGTGCGTTCGATCAGGCTGTCGAGTTCGGCGGCGCGGTCGCGGCTCGGCGGGTGGTGGGTGGTGGCGGCTTCGTGGTCGAGCCAGGCGGTCAGATCGGCCCGTGCGCCGGCCCGCAGCCGTTCGTCGGCGTCGTCGAGCAGGCGCAGGTTGACGGCCATCCGCTGCCAGGCGTCGTCCCCGGTGGTCAGCAGCCGGTAGCCGGCGAACCGCACATGCGGGGTTTGGAGGGCGGGTCCCCGCCCCGGCCCGGCCCGTTGACGTTTCACACCGCGCCGAGTGGCGGTGCGGAGCGACGGAGGCTTGCGCATGTGAATTCAACAATGATAGGGTCCCGTGGCTATCACGTGCTAGTTTCGGCGGCGAAAAGTCGAGAGCCGACGCCGGATCAATGATCGGTCCCTGGGTACGGGCGGTCTCCACGGAGAATTGCGAGGAAGACGCTGTGGGTCTTGCAACGCCGGCCATGGACGGGGAGTGCGCGGCCGCCTGGCGGACCGTCGTGGACCGCCATTTCGGTGGAGTAATGACGCTGACGGAAGAAGCGATTCCGAAGGCACGCGGGGCGAGCGTGGTGACCCGCGACCTTCTCCTGCAGGCATTCCCCTTCACGGAGCGGGAATGTGTGGTTCCGGGGCCGGAAGCCGACATCGTCCTTTCGGTCTTCACACCGGCCGGTCATACCGCGGTAAGCCCGGGAATCGTGTGGGTCCACGGCGGGGGGATGGTGACCGGTGACCGTTTCATGGTCTTCCCGGCTCTCCGGTTGGCCTTGGCGAGCGGCGCCGTCGTCGTGTCCGTCGAGTACCGGCTCGCTCCGGAGCATCCCGACCCCGCGCCCGTCGACGACTGCTACGCCGCCCTGCTCTGGACCGCCAGCCACGCGGACGAGCTGGGGATCGATGCCCACGCGCTCGTGCTGGCCGGCGGCAGCGCCGGCGGAGGCATCGCCGCGGGCACCGCGCTGCGGGTCCGTGACCAGGGCGGTCCCAGCCTGGCCGGGCTACTGCTGGCGAGCCCCATGCTTGACGACCGGATGCGGACGGCGTCGGCCCGGATGGCGGGTGAGCTGCCCTGGTCGGCGACCAGTAACAGGGTCGGATGGCGGATGCTGCTGGGAGACCGCGTCGGAACCGACGACGTGTCCATCTACGCCGCGCCCGGCCGGGCGACCGACCTGTCCGGTCTGCCTCCGACCTTCCTCGACGTCGGCTCTGTCGATCTTTTCCGCGACGAGGGCGTCGCGTTCGCCACGACGGTCTGGTCGTGCGGGGGCGACGCGGAACTGCATGTGTGGCCTGGTGGTTTCCACGGCTACGAGGACGCCGCGCCTGGCACCGCACTCGCCACCGACACCCTCGCGGCACGCGAGCGCTGGCTGGCCCGGGTCCTCGCGCGCTCGGGCCCACTCCTCGGAGGGCTCGGCCCGGGAGGCCCAGGCGCCTGACCCCGACCACTACCGACTAACCCATCACCGACCGCCACGACCGATCCGCTGCTCACCGCCGACGTGATCGGCCCCGTGGTCGGCCGGCTCACCGAACGCCCCCACCCGGTCACGATCGGGCCGCGCCGGTGGGGTCCGATGATGCGCTTCGTGGATCTCTTCCCCCGCCTCTCCACGCCCGCGGTGCCGAGCCTTCGAAGCGGAGCACGCCACGCTGCTGCTCGCCGACGAGGTGGAACAGCGGCTGCCGGCCGGCCGGCGGATACGGGGCGACGAGGCTGAGTTCCTGGCCGCGGACCTGGCGTTCCGCGCCTACAAGGAGCTCCTCCGCGGTGCGGAACCCGGTGACCTGCTCGCCCTGGACCTCGCCGCCCTGCGATGGGCCGGCATCGACCCCGACGACCCCGACGACCCCGGCACCTGGCGCCCGGCCGAGTGAACGCCGACCACCCACCTGATCGCCTTCTGTCCCCAGACACCGTGGACGTACTCCGCTCGGCCGGCCCGGCTATCGCGCTGCTCGGACGTCCAAGGGGTCGGGCTCAGGCTGTGGTTCCGCCGTCGACGACGAGATCGGTGCCCACGACGTAGCGGGCCTCGTCGCTGGCCAGCCACAGGATCGCGGTCGCGATCTCCGACGTGTCGGCGACCCGGCCCGCCGGGACGGTGCCACGTATCCGGGTGTCGCGGTCGGCGACCGACTCGCCGGGGCGCAGGGAGAGCTCGGTGTCGGTGGCACCCGGGCTCACCGCGTTGATCCGGACGTTGTCGGCGATGTGGTCGCGGGCCGCGGCCCGGGTCAGCACGCTGACCGCGGCCTTGCTGGCGGCGTAGGCGGCCAGTCCCGGTCGGCGGCCGTGGACGCCGATGTTCGAGGCGACGTTGACGATGGTGCCGCCGCCGTTGTCCCGCATGTGCGCGACCTCGTGTTTCAGGGACAGCCAGACGCCGGTGAGGTTGGTGCCCACCACGGTGTTCCAGGCGTCGATCGGCAGGTCGGCCACCGGTGCCGGCGGGCCGACCAGGCCGGCGTTGTTGACCGCGACGTGCAGCCCGCCGAACCGGTCGACGGTGGCCCGCACCAGGGCGGCGACGTCCTCGGCGACGGTGACGTCGGTGGGGACGGCCGCGGCGCGCCCGCCGAGGTCCTCGATGCTTCTCACCGTGGAGCTCAGCGCGTCGAGGTGGCGGCCGGCGACGACGACCGCGGCGCCCTCCCCGGCGAACGCCAGGGCGGTGGCGCGGCCGATCCCGGACCCACCGCCGGTGATCAGCACCACCCGATCGGTGAAACGCCCGAGCTCACCGTGCGGGACGCTGCGCGTCGTGGGCATCCGGTTCTCCTTCGGTTCGGTGGGGGAGGAGGTCCGCGGCACCGGCGGTGGTCGCCGGGTCAGGGGCCGATGTGGATGTGGGGCGCCCGGACGGCCGGTGAGTGTCCGGCTGCCGCGCCGCGCAGGCGCCGGACCGCCCCGTGCAGCAGCTCACGGGTGCTCGAGGTCTTCCCGGCGTCGGCCAGCCCCTGGTAGACGTCCTCGCTGACCTGCGGGGCCACGGCGTCGTGGATCGGCCACGCAGACGGGCAGGTTACGAAACGACCATGAGCGCCGGGTGCGGCGAGGTGCGTCACCATCCGCCTTTCAGAGCGTTGAGGAGCGCTGGTCCCCGGTCGGCCGCGGTGGCCGCGTTCGCCGCCGCGTGGACGATCAGGCCCAGCGTCAGCAACGCGGACAGGAGACCGAAGGCCCCCACCACGCGTCTCGTTCGCCTGTCGGACGAGGCCGTTCGCGCGAACCTCCTCCACAGCAGCACGCTGGTGCCGAGGAGGGAAGCCGCCACGATCACGGCAACCACGGCCATCACCGCGTGGTACCGAGAAAAGTCGGCGATCATCACGTCGATGGCCGGCGGGGTCCGTGCACCCGAGGGAGAGGAGTCAGCCAGCCGTTGCCTGACCTGGCCGAGCGTGGTCGCGAACTCCTGGTCGGCTGCGCCTTCGGTCAGCATCGGTGTCAGGGAGGAGAACGGCGCCAGCGCACCCTGGATGTTGGCCATCACCGCCGCCAGAGAGAGCAGCGCGAGCATCGCCGCGAGAGCGCCGGCCGACGCGAGGGCCGCCCGTGTTACCGCCCCGAGGCCGCCTGCCTTCAGAAACGCCTTCCAGACGAGGACCGTCAGCGCGACGAGCACGATCAGCAGGACCGCGGCGATCACAGCCTTGGCCACGTGGTACCGGAACCAGTAGTCGACAACCCGCGCGAGGTCCGGGGAGAGATCCCGGTCGCCGGAACGCCAGTACTCGATGAACGCGCTGTGCAGGACTTCGACGAAGTGGTGGTGGTCGGCGAGGTCGCCGGAAGCGCCGTCTGCCGCCAGCCGACCCGGGGCGATGACGAAGGCGCCGACGAGGGCCGCGGCAAGGACGCCGAGTGCCACGAGCGCGCGACCGGAGGTGCCCGCGGACCGTGTGGGCGACGCGGCACCGCGCGAGGGATTCCTTCGGCTCGACCGAGCCCTGTGGCCGCGCGCTGACCCGCGGGTTGGTCGGCGAGGCGGGTCCGCGGCGTCCGGGGGCGAGGTGGCGTTGCGAGCAACCAGTGCCCGTTTCGTGTCCGGATCCGCGTTCGGGCCTGTCGGGTGTGGAAGGGTGACCATGGCCACCACGGTTTCGTGGAAGGGTCGCCTGGTCACCGGAGTGTGCCGGACAAACCGGGGTGTGGCAGGCCCCACCCCGGTGGCCGCGCCGCGATGGGTGACGGGCCGCGCGCCGGTCGCCATCAGGCGCGGAGGTAGGTGAGGACGGCGAGCACTCGGCGGTGCTGGGCGTCGTCGGGTGGCAGGCCGAGCTTGGCGAAGATGTTGCCGATGTGCTTTTCGACCGCGCTGGCGGACAGGACCAGTCGCCGGGCGAGGGCCGTGTTCGAATGGCCCTCGGCCATCAGCGCCAGCAGCTGTCGTTCCCGTGGGGTCAGCGGCCCCAACGCGTCACCACGGCGCTGCCCGGCCAGCAGCTGCGCGACGACTCCGGGGTCAAGAACCGTCGCGCCGCCGGCGACTCGCTCCAGGGCGTCCAGGAACTCCTCGACCCGGGCGACCCGGTCCTTCAACAGGTAGCCGACCCCGCCGGAGCCGTCCGCGAGCAGGTCGGCCGCGTAGGACGTCTCGACGTACTGGCTGAGCACCAGCATGGGTGCGCGGGGAAGGCGCGAACGGACGCTGATCGCCGCCCGTAGGCCCTCGTTGGTGTGCGTCGGTGGCATCCGGACGTCGACGATCGAGACGTCCGGGCGGTGCCGCAGCACTGCCTCGACCAGGGCGGGGGCGTCACCGACGGCGGCCACCACCTGGTGCCCCTCCTCGGCGAGCAGGCGGATGAGGCCCTCCCGCAACAGCACGGCGTCGTCGGCCACGACAATCCGCAGCCCACCGCCGGCCGCAGGTCCCGACCATGGTTCGGGGGTCGTGTCGTCGGCGGTCAGCGGCACGGCAACTCCGCGGTGATCGTCGTCGGCCCGCCGCGGGGACTGGTGACCCGCAGCCGGCCGCCGACCGCGTGCACCCGGTCGTCCAGCCCTCGCAGTCCGTGCCCCTTGTCGAAGGCCGCGCCGCCCACCCCGTCGTCCGCCACCCAGACCCGCAGAGCTCCCGCATCGTGACGGAGTCCGATCAGGCACTGGCCGGCGTGGCTGTGCTTGGCCACGTTCGTCAGGGCCTCGGAGACAACGAAATACGCGGCCGTCTCGACGGCGGCCTCCGGCCGGTGACTCAGAAGCCCGGCTTCGAGCTGGGCGGGCACCGTCGAGCGCGCGGCCAGCTCGGCGAGCGCCTCGCGCAGGCCGCGGTCGACCAGAATCGGTGGGGCGATGCCACGCGACAGGGCCCGTAGCTCCTCCAACGCCTCCTCGGCCTGGACGATCGCGTCGGCGAGCGCCTCCCGGACGGTCTCCGGCCTGCGGTCGAAGTGGCGCTGCGCGCGACCCAGCTCCATCGCCAGCCGGACAAGCCGCTGCTGAGGCCCGTCGTGGATGTCGCGCTCGAGCCGGCGCAGCGCCGCCGCCTCGGCCGTCACAGCGGCGACGGTCTGCGCGCGAGCGGTGTCGCGTTCCTGCTCCAGCCCACGGATCCGGCGGTGCAACGGGGACGCATCCGACAGCAGCGCCCGCCCCAGCCCAGCCTGCACGGCGACGCACACCCGAGTGACCAGTGGCAGCGCCGTCAGCAGCAGCAGCCCCACCACGGTCCCGAACGTCATCCGCTCGGCCGGCGACGTCAGGCCCAGGCTCACATCGATGTGGGACTGGGCGCCACCCGCGCTCAAGGTCATGGGCGCCATCGTCCCGGCGGAGGCACCCCAGTTACGCACAGCCGTCGTCGCGGCAGCGACCCCGACGAGCCACCACAGCGCCGTCACCACCGCGGTGACCAGGGCGACGGGCAGCACCACCACCGCATGGGCCAGGCCGAGCCACAGCCCCGGATCCGACGCGGCGGCGGCCCCGCTCGGCCTCAACCGCCGGCCCGGACGCTCCGCGCCGGCAGCCGCCGAGCGGACCATGCCGACCCGCCACCACTCGACATCGGCAAGCCACCGCACCGGCGCCGCGACACCGGCCACAACCGGCGCCCTGCCCACGACCAGCCGACCCACCGTTCCCACGCACAGCCCGCCGAGCACCAGCAGCAGGCCAGCCGCCGCGCTCACCGGCGCGGTCAGCAGGTACAGCGATTCCACAACCGCGCGACGCCCTACCCGGGCAAGAAAGCTGACACCCGGCGAAGACCGACCCCAGACCGCAGAAACCAACGACCCGGCCATAGCCCCACCCTAACGTCGACCTTTCGTCACGCCCCGTTGATGCCGCGACCGGCCCAGCCCCGCCGGCAGCTGGCCCGACCAAGAAGGACAACGCGACCACGACACCGACGAGCACGGCCGCCAGGCGGGTCGACCTGTCCGAAACCGCCAGGTCTACGGAACACTCGTACGATCCGGTGGACGATGACCCGACCCGGGCGCCTGACGGAGTGCGGGCGACGCCCATGCCACCCCCTGCGGGAGAGGAACTCCTTCGCCACGCGGGAAACAGTGGCGGCTCTGTGGTCCGTGTGGGGACATCAGGACGCATCCACCGTCATCACCGGCATGCTCGTCTCTGCGCCGCAGAGATCAGTTGTGCCGGAGCGCTGAGCGACGGCCGTGACTACGGCCGTGACCGACGACCGACCTGTCGAGTAGCTAGAGATCCCTGGAGGCCAGGTGACGCGCCCCCGCTTCCTCCTCGCCTGCTGTCTGTGCCGCCGAACGATCCCCCCGGGCTCGGACGCCTACGCCCTCGACCGGGAGTGGGTCCGCCGCTTCCCCCTGATGGTCGGGACGATCGCCTGCCCGGCCTGCGCCCTCCACGATTTCACCTGGGGGTGCCACAACCGCGAGGACCAGTTCGTCGAGGGCCACCTCCCCGTGGCCGACGGCGGTCCGGACATCGACTCGTGGAGCCACATCGAGAAGTACGGCAGCCAGGGCGGCATCATCCTCACCCATCCCGAGTCCGGGCTGCTGCAGGGCGCCGAGGAGTACCTGCGGCGCGTGGCCGGCCGACAGGGCCTCGACGCGGCCTTCACCCGACGCCTCCAGGCCGCCCTCGACGCCTGGGACGCCTACTCCGCTGTCTGACCCGGGTGCGGGCGGGATCCGGCTCGCCCTCGGCCTGGTCCGGATCCGCCGCGGCCGGCGTAGCGGGGTCCGGAAGAACCACCCCAACCTCTACATAACCCTGCGAGTCCGGTCTGCTACGATCCGCGTCGCTACAGATCCACAGATACACAACCGCGGGGGGCGGGCAGCAGTGTTGTTCTATTTTTTCCTGACGATATGTATCGTGGTAGGGCTCGCCACGGCCGGCTTCGGAGCCTATCTCCTGTATGAGCACTTCACCAAAGGCGACACGACCGAAACCGAAGCCATAATCAATGCTGTTTCATTCAGGTTTCCGCCGGGATTGGCAGTTCTTGCGCTGGGTCTGACCATCGCCATCGTGGGCCCAATCGTGGGTCACATATATCTTGCGGACAGCCCGTCCAGGGCTGCCTCCGAAAAAAATCCCCCTACGACCGGGCCGACGTGGACTCCTACCGCGACACCGTCTCCGACGGTCACCGGTACCGCTTCTCCCATGCCTCCCCCCAGCACCTCGCCGCCGATTATCACGGTTGCCGCGCCACTGAACGGAACTGAGATTTCAGGCGCCGAAGGGGTGGTAATAAGCGGGACGGCGCAGAATCTCGGCGACAGCACGATCTGGATCTTCGATTTTGCTCTGGACGCCGACGGGAAGCGGGTTTTCTACCGCAACAACGATATTCCTCTTGAAGTCGCCGAGGGGGCGTGGAGCTTCATCGACCGGCCGATCGGGGGCGGGACATCGGACATCGGGAACAACTTCAAGATCTCCATCGTCGAGGCCTCGAAGGAATGCACCGAGATTCTGCGGAACGCCAAGCCGAACCCGGACGGGGATGTGGTGTTTTCCTCACTTCCCGCGGGCTGCCAGCAAATTGACCAGCGCGAGGTCAGGAAGGTTCGAGCCTGAACCTCCTCGCCAGCGCACCCCCTTCGTCCGGGAAGCCCTCGACCGGGATCGTCTGCCGCACGTTCACACCACACCGGCGATAACCACGGCGGCGCACGGGCCCAGCCCGCCATTCCCGTGCGCCGCGTCGTCGGCCCGCGGCGGATCTTCCCGTCCGGCGGGTCGCGGGCGCGCCGCGGCCGGGCTCTGGCCGCGGCGGTCCGGGCGGCGGTCCGGTACGAAGGCCGGACCGCCGCGGCCGTCACCGGACGAAGTCGGGAGCGTCCGCCCCGAGAAGACCGACCGGCCGCCACGCCGCCCGGGTCCTTGCCGTGTCAGAAACGACCGGGTGAGGGCCGGGCAGTGGGGGCCGCAGGGATCGCGCCGACCGGCCGACGGAGCGAGGCCGGTGTCCGCGCGCCGGCCCGGTTGACGCGCGGCGCGCGGTCGGCAAGCACGTGCGGCGTCGCGCTGAAGACAGCTCCCGCACCCACCCGCTGGCACGACAGGAAAACCGGTCCGTCTGTTGTGGGCCGGCGGCACCGGATCCCGGTGTATTGCCGGCCGAAAAGGACGCCGCCGCGACACGCCCACCGGTTTTCGACAGAACTCGATCTTGAATTGAATGGATCTCCTGGTTATGTTCGGCCGCACCGCACGGTCGTCAGGTCTCGGAAGGCGCCACCTGCTCCGGTGCGAGTGAACCGCTCCCGCCGTTCTCCGGAACGCGGGAGGCAACGGAGACGGACGGCCGCCACCGGCCGCCGTCTCGGGTATGTCGGAGACCACGGTCTGTCGATGCTTGGGAGAACTCATGTCAACGTTGAGTCGCGCGCGTCTGGAGAACCTCGCCGCCGAGTACATGGAGCGGGAGTTCGACCGGGTTCCCCGGATGCGTGAACTACACGAAGGCACCTGGATCGAACGTGACTACTACGTCCGTCACCTCGTGGAGACGGTGCTGCGCATCCGCCTCAACAACGAGGTCGACACCTACGCGCTGTTCCGGGTCGGCTCGAAGGACGACGCGCTCGCCGCGAACCTCGCGAAGTACCTCGCCGAGGAGTTCGGTCACGAACACATGTTCACCCGCGACCTCGTCCGGTTCGGGTTCCCCGCCGAGGAGCTCGACCGGACACCGGTCTTCCCGTCGACGAACAAGCTGATGGGTTTCCTTCGGCTGGCGGCGGACAAGGAGGGCCCGGCGCCGACGACGGTGTGGGACTGGTTCGTCGAGTGGTACTCCGACCGCTACAACCAGACCATCACCACCCGGGCGGCCGAGGAGTTCGGCGCGGACCTCGTCCGCGGGTCGCAGACCCACATCGAGTTCGACACGGCCCACGACCACGACGACCTGATGTTCCGGGTGGTCAGCCGGGCGGTGGAGACCTGGAGCACCGCGGCCACCGCCGAGAGCTATCTCGACACCTTCGTCTCCCTCATCGGCGACTACTTCGGTGAGCTCCACGCCGCGACGGCACGAGACCGGGACCAGGGCCAGAACCAGGGCCGGGGCCGCTCGTCCGCCCAGCTCGTGAGCTCCTGAGATGTCCGGCGCACCGTTCACCGACCGGCCGCCGGTGACAGCCACCCCCGCGGCGACGGCGGCCCGGGGCCAGGGCCAGGAAGGGGGCCAGAGCCAGGACGGCCCCGGGACCGTCGTCGTCGTGGAGCCGATGTCGGCGGGGGAGGCACTGGTGACGGCGGCCACCGACCTGGGGTTCGAGGTCGTGGTCGCGTCGTTCGACGCCGAGGACCGGACCCTGTCGCCGTCGGTCCGGCGTGCCGGCACCGTCGTGCGGGTCGACACCAACGACGACCGCGCGCTCGACGACGCCGTCCTCACCGCCCTCACCGGCCGGCGGGTGGCGGCGGTGCTGCCCGGGTTCGAGTTCTACGTCCCCGCCGCCGCCCGGCTCGCCGCCCGCCTGGGCCGCCCGGCGCTGCCCGTCCGGGCCGCCGAGGCCTGCCGCGACAAGGAACTCATGCGCGCCGCCGTCGCCGCCGCGGGTCTGCGCGTGCCCCGCCACGCGGTGGCCGCGACCGCGGCGGACCTCGCCGCCGCCGCCGAGCACGTCGGCTTCCCGTGCGTGGTCAAACCGACCCGTTCCGCGGGCAGCGTGCACGTCACCCGGGCGGACACCCTGGCCGGCCTGCGCGCCGCCCACCGCCGGATGCTCGACGACCCGCGCCGTGACCTGGGGCGGGCACTCGACGGCAGGGTCCTCGTCGAGGAGTACATCGCCGGGCCGGAGGTCAGCGCCGAGGGCTACGTCGCCGGCGGGCGGAGCACCGTCGTGGCGGTGACCCGCAAGATGCTCGGGCCGGAGCCGTTCTTCGTCGAGACCGGGCATCTCGTGCCCGCCGACCTCCCCGCCCCGGCCCGCGCGGAGATCGACCGGTACGTCGCCGCCGTCACCGCCGCGCTCGGCGTGACCACCGGGCCGTTCCACTGCGAGCTGCGCCTCGCCGGCGGCCGGGACCCGGTCCTGATCGAGCTCGGCGCGCGGCTGCCCGGCGACCACATCGTCGACCTGGTCGAGGCGGTGACGGGGGTCTCGCTGCCGCGGGCCGCCGTCGCCCTCGCCGCCGGCCTCGACGCCGACGTGGCCGTGCGCGCCCCGCAGGCCAAGCACGCGGGCATCCGGTTCTTCACCGCCCCCGGGCTGGTCAGCTACTCGTCGGTCCGGGGCCTGGACGCGGTGGGGCGCGAGCCCGGCGTGTGGGACGTCGCGGTCGCGGTCGCGCCGGGTGAGTCGATCGCACCCGCGGAGGACTTCCGGTGCCGGCTCGGCCACGTGCTCTTCGCCGCGGACTCCGCCGCCGAGGCGGAGCGGCGCTGGCACCACCTCGGCGAGCAGGTGCGCTTTGACTAGGCCCAGCCCCGGGGCCGGGTCCGGCTTCAGGCCCGGATCCGGATCCGGACCGCGGCCGGTGCCCGGGCGGACCCCTCCGGGTACCCCGGTTCACCCGGGCACCCCGGTTCATCTGGTCCTCAACCGGTTCGACGACGAGTTCGGCGACTACGCGCGCTACACCCCGCCGGGCTGCCGGCTGGTGCACATCACGACCCCCGGCGGTCTGGCTGCCGTCGACGGCAGCCGGTTCGGACGTCCGGTGGACGCCGACGAGCCGCTGGAGATCGCCGTCGTGCCCGACACCCGGTTCGAGACCGTCCTGCCGGTGGCGGAGGAGCTGGCGGCCCGGTGGGGCCCGTTCGCCGGTGTCGCCGGCCTGTCGGAGTACGACCTGACCACCGCCGCCCGGCTGCGCGAACACCTGGACGTCCCCGGCGCCCGGCCCGCCTTCGTCCACCGGTTCCGGGACAAGCCGACGATGAAGGCGATGGTCGCCGCCGCCGGCCTCGCCGTCCCCCGGTTCGTCGAACTCACCGCGGCGACGGACGTCGACGGCGTCGTGGAACGGCTCGGCCTGCCGCTGATCCTCAAACCACGTTCGGGGGCGGCGTCGGTGGGCGTGGTGAAGGTGCGTTCCCGGCCCGAACTGCACGCCGCCCTGCCAACCGTCGAGGCGACCGGGTTCGAGGCTGAGGAGTACGTCGACGGGCCGATCCTGCACGTCGACGGGGTCCGCCGCGGCGGACGGCTCCGTTTCGTGAGCGTGTCCGAGTACGTGCACACCTGCCTGGACTTCGCCGCGGGCGCGCCGCTGGGCTCGGTCCTGCTCGACCCGGGACGGCGCCGTGACCGTGCGGTCGCCTTCGCCGCCCGCTGCCTGGACGCGCTGGAGCTGGCCGACGGCGCGTTCCACCTCGAACTGATCGAACCGGCCGCGGGCGGACTCGTCTTCCTCGAGGTCGGTATGCGCTCCGGTGGCGCCGAGGTTCCGTTCCTGCACCGTGACCTGTTCGGCGTCGATCTCGTCGGTGAGGCGTTCCGCGCCGCGCTGGCCCTGCCACCCCTCGGACGTCTACCGGCCCTCGGACGTCTGCCAGCCGGCGGCCCGTTGGGCGGAGGGCCGTCCGGCGGGTGGCTGATCTTCCCGGAGCCGCGGCCCTGGCCGTGCCGCCTGGTCAGCGTCACCTCGATGCGGCACCGGGTTCCCGAGATCGTCGCGGAGCGGATCCCGGTGCCGGGCCGGGTCTTCGACGGCACGGGCGGCTACGAGGACGTCGGCGGCAGCTTCCGGCTGCTGGGACCGGACGAGGCGACCGTCCGCGCCGCGATCCGCGGGATCATCGACGGCTTCCGGATCGTCACGGAACCCCTGGTACCGGCGGGACGGCCAGCGCCGACGGCCACCGCCGAACCAGTGGCGACGGCGGCGGCGACTGCGCTGGCGGCGGCGCCGGGGTCGTCGCCGTCCCGGCCCGTCGCCGCCACCGCCACCGCCGGATGATGTGCGCGCCATGACACCGGACGACCCCGACGACGGGGGGCGCGGGGGGCCGCTGCGGACCTACTTCGTGCTGCGCGCGGTGGGGGCGCTGGCGAACCAGCTGCTGCAGTTCGCCGTCCCCGTGCTGGTCTACGAGGCGACGGGAAGCGCGGCCTGGTCCGGGGTGGCCCTGTTCGTGGAATGGCTGCCCCGGCTGACCTCCCTGCCCCTGGCCGGCCCGCTGGTGGACCGTTTCTCGCTGCGGCGGGTCTACGTCGTCAGCGACGGGGTGCGGTGCGCGGCGGCCTGGCTCGTCGCGCTGCTCGTCACGGTCGACCCGTCGGCGGCACGGACCGGTCTGATCGCGCTGGCCCTGATCGCCGGGGCGTCGTTCGAGCAGTCGTTCGTCGCCGGCGAGAAAGCGATGCTGGTGCTGGTCGTCCCGGCGCGGATGCAGCGGGCGCAGTCGCTGCTCGGCGGGATCGACCAGGCCATGCTGCTGGCCGGGCCGGCGGTGGGCGCGGCGCTCCTACCGGCCGGCCCGGCCGCGACCGTCACGGTGATCGCCGCACTGTTCACCGTCAGCCTGCTGCTGGCCCGCACCCTCCCACGCACCGACCACCCCCCGGCGGGTGCAGCCCCGGGTGCCGTCGGCGCCGCGGCCGCCCCCACGGCGACGCCGCGCCTCGCCGACCTGCGGTCCGATCTCGCCGCCGGCGTCCGGCGGGTCTTCGGCTCGCCGGTGCTGCGGCTCGTCGTGGCCGTCGCCTTCACGGTGAACCTGGCCCTCGGCCTGCTGCTGGCCAGCGGCCCCGCGCTCGTCCAGACCTCCCACGGGCGCAGCGGCAGCGCCCTGGGAGTCGTCTACCTGCTCGGCGGCCTCAGCTCGATGGCCGTCCTCGCGGTGACCAGCCGGGTGATCGACCGGATGGGGCTGGTCGCGGTCGGCGTGGCCTCGGCCCTGCTCTCCCTCGCCGCGTGCACGGCGCTGGGCGTGGCACCCGGGTTCGGCTGGTTCGTGGTGCTGGCCGTCCTCTTCCTGACGGCCGAAAGCGTCTTCACGGTGTTCATCCGCGTGGTGCGGGCCCGCCTGGTCCCGGAGGCGGAGTTCGGCCGGGTCGTCGGCGTGATCGTGCTGTTGAACCTGGCCTCGATGCCCCTGGCCGGCCTGCTCGTAGCCGCCGGCGCGGGATTCCTGCCGCTTCCATGGCTCGTCACGGTCATCGGGGGCGTCGCCCTGGTCGTCGGCGCGGGCCTGCTGTGGCGGCTGTGGCGGCTCATGCCGCAGACCCGGACCCCGGACGCGGACACGGACCGTCGCTGGGTGATTCACGCCCTCGAAACCGTCGCCCTTGAAACGGCCGTCGTCGACGGGATCGTCCTCGACAAGGCCGCCCTTGCACCCCAGCAGGAGACCACGTGAGTATCACGCACCCCCACGCCGGTTTCCGACCCCGGGCGGATGTCGCCGTCCCCGTCCAGTTCGTGATCGGCTCGGCCCGGGGCACCCCGCTGCGCGTGGTTTTCCGCCCGGCCCGCCCGGAGGACCTGGTGGACGTCCACCCGATCTCCGACCCCCAGGCCGTCGAACCGTCCGCTGTCGTGCCTTCCGCCGTCGGACGGATTCCCGTCCGGCGCGGCCCTGGTGACGCCGCCGACGCGGCGGAGTTCCACGTCCTGACGGTGGACGACGCGGTGATGGCGACCGTGGGCCTGCGACCACTGGCCCCGGGAACGACAGGAACGGCGGGGACAACAGGGACGGCGGAGCTGCACGACCTCTGGGTGGCACGGGACTGGCGGCGGCGCGGATTCGGCCGGCTGCTGCTGGCCTGCGCCCTCACCCGGGCCGCGGCGGCCGGGTGCGACCAGGTCGTCCTGCTGCCCCGGACCGCGGCCGGATGGTTCCACCGCCACGGCTTCACCCCGGTGAGCCTCGACGCCCGCCCGGCGGACCGCCGGGCGTTCGCCGACGAGTCCCACGGCCCGGGTCTCCTCGGCCGCGGCAGCGAACCCGGCCATCCCGTGGACCTGCTGTCCCGGCTCTCGGACCCGCGGGTGACGTTCACCCGCTCGGGCCGGGAACTGCGCTGGGATCCGGCGGAGGACACGATTCTCCTGCTCGCCGACTCGGCCGGTGTCCAGCTCGACTCGATGTGCTGGAGCGGGGTGTGCGGCACCTGCCGGTCCACGCTGGTGTCCGGGACGGTCCACTACCTCACGGAACCCACGTGCGACCTGGCCGAGGGGGAGATCCTCCCCTGCGTCACGGCCCCGGTCACCGACATCGTCCTCGACGCCTGACGGGAGCCACCGGGTCGGTGATGGTGGCCGGTCGCTGGTCCCGCGTCATCGGATCCGACCTGGTCGCCCGTCAATTGGGTGGCGGGGTGTGGCGGTTCTCTGCTCGGGTTGTCCGATGCGACAGCGCTACGACGATTTCGCTGACTGGTACGACGCCTATGCGACCCGGGGTGTGGGACTGCCGTTCGCCCGCGCCGCGGACCGCCTCCTGGCGAGGCTTCTCGGCGCCGGCCACGGCCGGCTGTGCCTCGACCTGGGCTGCGGCGGCGGTGCGCACGCCCCCGCGTTGACCGGCCTGGACTGGCAGCCGGTCGGCGTCGACGTCTCCGCGCCCCAGATCGGCCTCGCCCGCCGCAAGGGCCTCACCGCGGTGGTCGCCAGCGCCGAGCGGCTCCCGCTCGGTGCCCGGTCCGTCGACGCCGCCACCATGATCATGACGAGCACCGACTTCGACGACCTGCCCCCGGTGTTCGCCGAGGCCCACCGCGTGCTGCGGCCCGGCGGACGCCTGGTGGTCGTCGGCGCGCATCCCTGCTTCGGCGGCGTCTTCGTCGAACGCGACAGCCGGGGCGCCTGCACCGTCCACCCCGGCTATCGCCGCCACCGGCGCGTCGAGCGGCATCCGCTGCTCGGTGACGGGATCCGCTCCCGGGTCGGGGTCGTCAACGTCCCGCTACCCGTGCTGCTGAACGCGTTGACGGGCGCGGGGCTCGTCCTCGGACAGACCGCGGAGGACGACGGCGACCAGCCGGTCCCGGAACTGCTCGGACTCACAGCCACCCGGCCAGGCCACTGACCACCCCGACCACCCGACCGCGTGCCCCGCCGTCCTCGGCACCCGGCTGTCGCGCCGCCGCCGGGTCGCCGGCTGGCCGCCCTCACTGTCGCCAGCCCGACGGGTCGTGAGCGTTGTGTCACCCTCCGCGCCTCTGATGAGATGCGGACGACGACAGGCAGGAGGGTGCCGTGGACGAGCAGGGTGCCGGTTCGGCGGAGGATCTCGCGGCGTACTTCCTCTCCGGGGAGGGCCTGCGCGATGTGGGGGAGCCCCCGCACGACCACGGGTCCGGGCCCGGGGACGGCACGTCGACGAGCACGCGGGAGTTCGACTACCAGGGCCATCAGGTGAGGATCGAGACCACCTACCGGATCACGATCGACGGCCGGCCGCTCGCCGGCCACGTCGAGGTGCTGCCCTCCGGAGCGGTCCACTACCACCGCTTCCCGCAGTACGCGCCCAGCTCCGCCGTCGACGTGGTGAAGACCGTCATCGACACCCTCTGGGAGAAACCACCCGTCCGCGACGAGCTCGCGGACACCGACGGACCCGGCCAGCCGAACCACGAGCACCCCGACCACACCGGGCACCAGGACCACACGGGGCACACGGGGCACGCCGGAAGCGATCACGGAGATCACCGGTGACGGCCGTCCGGACGAACATCCTTCAGGACCCCAACGCGGCGCGGCGCTACCTCGCCGCGGCCGCCGACCTGAGCAGTGAGCTCACGTCGGTCACCGCGCGCTCGGCGGGCCAGGTCCTCGCCCGGGTGATCCCGGGGTTCCGGATGCGCGGCATCGAGCAGCCCCTGTCGGTGTGGGACCTGTTCGTCATCTGGCACTGGGCCGCGATGCAGCTGGGCACCTCCCCCGACGCGACGATGCGCAACCGGGCCCACGGCGGCCCGGTGTTCCTGCCCTGGCACCGGATGTACCTGCTCCGGCTGGAACAGCAGCTCCAGCGCCACAGCGGCGACCCCGACGCCGGCCTGCCCTACTGGGACTGGGCGAGAGACGGCGGTGATCTCCCGACCACCGCGCAGCGCACCCAGCGCCTGTGGAGCGACACGCTCCTGGGCAGGTCACGCGGCACCGTCACGACCGGCCCGCTCGCCGCGCACCTCGTGCGCATCGAGGAACGCGACGACGGCATCTGGTCCATCCCGCCCCGCCCGGTCGAGCGCGCCGCCGGCACCCAGACCCCCACCCTTCCCCGGTCGGCCGACGTGCGGGCCGCGCTGGACAACGACGACTACGACAGCGCCCCGTGGGACGCCTCCCCCTCCCTCGTCAGCCACCGCAACCTCGTCGAGGGCTGGGTGAACGGGCCGCAGCTGCACAACCGGGTGCACGTCTGGGTCGGCGGCGACATGCTGCCCGGCACCTCCCCGAACGACCCGGTCTTCTTCCTCAACCACTGCAACGTGGACCGCATCTGGGAGTCCTGGATGACCAGCCACGGGCGGATCTACGAGCCCGGGAACGACGAGCCGGCAGCCCCGGCCGGGCACCGGATCGACGACGCCATGATCGCCCTGCTCGACACGTCGCTCACCCCGCGACAGGTGCTCGATCCGGGCACCTGGTACTCCTACGACGTCCTGCCCTGACGCCGGCCACACCGGTCACGTCCACGTCCACTGCATGGGACCGGGCTGGTCAGAGCCGCCATCGGCATCGACCTGCGGCGGGACGGCCGGAGGTAGATCGTTACCGTGGGTCGGTGATGATGCTGTCCGCCGACGACCCGCTGCCCGGCCGTCCTCGACGGGTGCTCGTCGCCGGGACGTCGGGCTCCGGCAAGACGACGCTGGCCCGTCGGATGGCAACGGTCCTCGACATCCCGCACGTCGAGCTCGACGCGCTGCGCCACGGCCCGGCCTGGACGCCGCGGGAGACCTTCCTCGCGGACGTCCACACGTTCAGCGCCGGACCCCGGTGGGTGACCGAGTGGCAGTACGGCCTCGTGCGAGATCTGCTCGCGCAGCGCGCCGAGCTGCTGGTCTGGCTGGCCCTGCCGCGCCGGACGGTCATGCGGCAGGTGGTGCGTCGGACACTGCTCCGGCGGCTGCGCAAAGAGGTGCTGTGGAACGGCAACGTCGAGCCGCCCCTGCGCACGATCCTCACCGACCGCGAGCACGTCGTACGTTGGGCCTGGTCAACCCACCACAAGAGCACCCTGCAGGTGGCAGCCCTGCAGGAGCGGCGGCCCGAACTCCCGATCGTCCGTCTGGACGACCGCGCCGCCGTCGAACGCTGGTGCGCGGGCCCGCTGAGAGCCGCCGGCCGGCGGTAGGCCGACCGGCGTCGTGTCGGGCGCCGCCCGCGGAGCTCCACCGAACAGGAACAGGCTGCCCCGACCCCTGTTCCGCGACGTCGTCGACGACTCGGGCTACCGCTGCCGTTCGACGGTGCGGGCGAGGATCCCCAGGGTGGCCCGCAGGCCGGCCTCCGGGATGACCGGGAAGACACCTTCCCGGTACTCGTCACCGATCGCGCTCCAGTCGTAGTACGACGTCACCAGCGTGCCACCCTCGCTCGCTTCGAGGCGGTAGCCGTACCGGTGCCCGATAGGCGGCCAGTCCTTGACGGTGATCGTCCACTCGATCTCGGTGTTCGGAACGAACCCGGTGATCACGACGGTGACGTCGTACCTCCCCAGCGGGAAGTCGTTCAGGGACTCCCGGTCCATGTGGACGACGAACTCGTCGTCGATCCCGGTGACCGGATCGCCCTGCGCGGACTGGAGCATCCCGGAGCTGTCGATCGTGACGTGCCCGTGCGGATCGCACAGCACCGCGAAGATTCTCTCCGGCGATGCGGCTATCCGCCGCCGTACCTCGAATCGTTCGGTCTCCATCACGCCAGTTTCGCAGGGGTCCAAGCGGTTCGGGTGCGGAGTGCTTTGACGGGACCCGCTCGGAACTGGCCTGCGCCCTACCCGGCACCGCCCGATCGGACCAGCCGGGTTCCCGCCCTCCGGGCCAGCCCGCACCCCGGGTGTCACGCACCGTTACCGGGGAAGGAAAGCGGTCGACAAAGGCCGGGCACCGTTGCTGGACGCGGTGTCGCGCCCAGCAGAGAAATCTCACCGAGGCTCCGCAACTGGATGCGTATCAGGCACCGCATGAGCATTCCGGCGTCGCGCCGATCCGGGCGCCGGACTGGGGAGGTCGCCGTGAACGAGCCGCACACCCACGGAAAGCCGACCAGGAGCAGGCGTTCGACTCGACCGGGACACTCGGGCGTGCTGGGGCGGCTGAGCTGGCACCGGTCGTCGGACGGGCCCGGACCGCAGGACCGGCAGAAGTCGTTGGGCCGGCAGGAGTCGTTGGGCCGGCCTGAGCCGCTTTCCCGGCCGGTTTCCCGCCGGCACGCGGCTCGTTCCCGGGAGGCGTTGCTGCTCGCCAGCGCCGCGCTGACCGCCGCCGGTTTCGTCGGGCTGGCCGTGGGAGGGGGTGCCAGCGCCGTGGCGGGTGGTCCTCCGGCGGGCGCGCCGCCCGGCGGTACATGGTCGGGCGGTGCGTGGTCGGGCGGTGCCGCTGGTCCGTCCGGGATGTGTCCGGGCTCGTCGCTGGCGCTGAGCTCGACCCGCCCGGACCCCGGCGCGGGCAACATCTTCCAGCAGCTCGTCCTGACCAACACCGGTGCGGCGGCCTGCTGGCTGCAGGGATTCCCCCATGTGTCCTTCGTCGGCGACAACGGCCAGCAGGTCGGCGCCCCGGCCGCCCACATCGGCCCGACCGGCCCGGTCGTGTTCCTGAAGCCCGGCGAATCCGCACGCGCGGTCCTGCACACCGTGCAGCCCGGCCTGCAGGTCGGCTGTGACCAGCCGGGGGAGACCGCGCCCGTACGGGCCCTGAAGGTCCACCCGCCGGGATCGATGCACCCGCTGTCGCTCGACCCGGCGGCGGTCGCCACGGCCTGCACGTCGATGGCCGTCCATCAGATGGACGTCACCACGGTCATCGTCGGCTGAGCGCGCGACGGCCCGCGGCGGGCTGGTGTTTCGCCGTCCGGGAGTGGGATCGGTACCCACGCCCGGGCGGCGGAGCCTTCTTCAATGTCAGCGGGGTGCGTTGACGTCCCCGCGTCGACCATCGCGCATCGCTCCTGTCCGCGAGTCAACCACCCCGCGGCGGCCACGCTCCGCCACAGTACCGGCCCGCCCAGCGGTTCTCGGACCTTCCGCACGGTGTGGGGCGCTCGGACCCGGGTCACTGCGGCTTCGCCGGTCCCCGGACAACGCGCCGATGCCAGAAACGCGAACGGGGCGAGCTCCTCCGCCGCCCCGGCCAGGGCAAAGGTGGCTCGACGGGTTTTTCTGGCTCTGGCGAGGATCACGTGATGGGCCTGGGTCGGTGGGACGTGTCGCTGACGTCGCTGGTGATGAGCGAGTAGAGCCACACGTCGCGGCGGCTCCCACCGATGTCCAGGTACTGCCTGAGCCGTCCCTCCCGGTGGAAGCCCGCGCTCTCGAGTACCCGGATGGACCCGTGGTTGGCTGGTTCGACGTGGCCTTCCAGCCGGACGATGGCGGCCAGGCCCAGTGCCCAGCGGCTCAGGAGGGTCAGGGCGGTGCTGGCGGCCCCTGCGCGTCTCCGGCTGGCGACCGTCCAGTAGCCAACTCCGACGACACCGGACTGTTGTCGGTGGAGCACCGTCATCAGGCCGATGGCCGTGTCGGTATCGGCCTCGGTGATGGCGAGGCTGAGCCCCTCTCCCGATGTGTGGCGTCCCCATTGTCGCTCGATGAAAGCGTGCCCGGCCGCCGGGGTGAAACGGCTCGGCACCGTCGTACCTCGGGGGATGACCGGGTCCCGGCTCGCCTCCTCGATGCAAGGAAGATCTTCGTCCTTCCACGGACGGAGCTGTATCCAACCCTCCCACAGCTGGGGAGGCAGCGGAATGACGCCGGGTCGATAGACGGGATCCACTCACCCATTCTCGCGAGCTTGGTGGCTCCCGCCCGGCGGCCGATGGACGTCGACGCTCTCCGAAGATCGGATTCCAGGGTGCCGGGACAGCGTGGACGGCGGCCCGCAGTCGCCGCGAAGGAGCTTTATGGTGCCTCGTCGATGATCATCGCCTGCGCGCCGGGGAACGGGGCCCAGCCGAGGCGGAGCCAGTCGTCCCGGACGGCGTCGAGTGCGTCCCACAGCCGGTGGGGCCCGCCCTGGTGCACCTCCTGAACCCCGGCTCAGTCCCGCTCCACCCGCCCGAACACCCCGGCGGGAGTTCTCGTCGCGGTGAGGATGATCCACGTGCCGCGGATGGTGGTGACCAGCCGGCTGCCGGGGCGCAGCGCGGCCCGGCAGCTCGGCGGAATGCTGGGAACCGAGACCATGGAGACGATCCGGTCGTAGGTGCCGGGCAGCGGGCCGGTGACGTCCACGGTCAGCGCCGTCGGGCACAGGTCGAGGGCGGCCAGCCGGCCGGCGGCGGCGGACACCAGGGACGGGTCGACGTCCAAGGTGGTGGCACGTACCGGGACCCGTAACGGCGGGCGAGCAGGGCCGCCTCGTACCCCGACCCGGTGCCGACGTTGGCGATGTCCAGGCCCCTGAACAGATGCCCGTACCGGTACACGGTCACGGCCGGGCTCGGCGCGGTCGACGACGATGGGCGTGCAGCCGGGCGTGGAAGGCGTCCCATTGCGGACGCAGCAGCGCCAGCCGCTTCTCGCGGAACTCGCCCGCGTCGAGTTCGGTGTGCAGGCGCAGTTCGCGGGAGAGCACCATCGCCTGGTTGATCAGGAAGGGCACCGCGATCCCGGCTTCGCCCACCAGCGCGTCGACGGCGTCCTGGGCGCCGGGGGTGTCGGCGAGCAGGGTGTGCAGCATCGCCAGGTCGAAGCCGGGCAGGAACAGGCCGGTGAACTCGAAGTCCAGCAGCACACACCCGCCGGCCTCGCTGAGCAGCAGGTTGGCCGGCAGCGGATCGCCGTGCCCCACCTGCCCCGGTGGAGGAGCCGCATCGAGCAAGACGTGCAGGGCGGCCCGGTCGTCGGCGTCGAAGAACCCGGCGCGGTGGTAGCGCTCGACCCGGCCGGGGTAGTCGAACACCGGCGCCAGCACGCCGGGCGGCGGGGTCCACCGGGCGAACGCGGTGACGGTGTCCAGCACCGCGTCCAGCGTCGCCGCGGACAGCGGCCGCTCGGGATAGCGCTCGACGTCCACCGGACCGCCGGGAACGTGCTCGACGATCAGGACGCCGCACCCGTCGGTGTGCACCAGCCTGGGCACCCGTATTGGCGGCGGGTTCTCGGCGAATGCCTGGTAGAGCCGGATTTCGTGGATGAACCTGGTCTGCCAGAACTCCTCGTCGGTACGCAGCGCCTTGATCACCACGGGCAGGCCGTGCCAGTCGCCGAACGCGAGCAGGGACTTGTCGCTCGCACGCAGCGTCTTACCGACCACGGCGCCACCGAGATTCGCGTGCGGCACGTGTCAGAAGGCGATCTTCAGTCCGGGTCCCGCGTGGTGACGGGCCAGGCTGAGGTAGGCGAGCGAGTCCCCGTCGACGATGGCGGGGCTGCGCTGGGCGATCGCGGGGGTGCACAGCGCGGAGCCCACGGCCTCGGGGTTGGCCGCGATGCGGCAGCAGCCGGGCTCGGTGGCGGTCAGGCGCAGCCAGATCCCGTCGAACGGGTCGTAGGGTCCGACCTCGACGCCGGACAGGGCGACCGTCCGCTCCCGGGCCAGCACACCGGTGAGGACGTCGGGGTCGATGTCCTGGTCCTGGTGCAGGGCGACGAGGTCGCCGGGGTGGATCGGGGCGCTCCGCTGGCCTTCCTGTCCGATCATGGGGACGAAGCCGCACAGCTCGACGGCGTCGGACACCATCCGGTCACCGCCATGCTCGTCGTGCCGGAAGGCGACCGCGCGGGTCTGGCCCCGCCAGCGCAGCGGAAGGACGAGCCGGCCGCGCGGGGCGAGTTGATCGCACCAGGCGCTCGGGATGTCCCACATCCCCACGGCGGCGATCACCCGATCATGGGACGCGCCCCGCGGGTCACCGAAGGCACCGTCCCGGCGATGACTGTGACGTCGTCGAAGCCGGTCGCGGCCAGGACGGCGGTCGCGCCGCTGGTGACCTCGGGGTCGATGTCGGGGGTCGAGATCGCGACGTTCAACGATGATCCTTCTGGACGGTCGGCGCGTAGGACGCTCAGGCGGGTCCGGCGCGATGAGCGAGGAGCGTCTCCAGCAAGCCTCACCTTTTCTCCGCCCGAGTTGTCGGGCCAGGGGAGGCATTGATCAGCCCCGCCAGCCCCACGGGCGAACCGGTCCGCTGCCAGCGGTCATGTTCACCGCGCAGGGAGGGCCAGCCAGGGACGGACAAGCCCGCCTTGCGGGCACTGCCACCAGGGGGCCGCTTCGTGCACCACCGGCCGCATCGGATGGGGATGGGGATGCCCGGGGCAGGGCGGGACGGGTCCGGAGACACCGTTGTCGGCCAGGACCGTGTGCAGCCAGTCCGCGAGGTCGACCGCGAGCTCGGCGGCGTCACCGCCGGGCTGGAAGAACCTGGCGGCCGTGCCGGTCCGTCCCTGGGCCGACACCGGCCAGTGGCTGATCCAGCCGAGCACGTCCGGCCCGGCCACGGGTGTTCCCGCCCATTCGCCGACCTGAGCTTCGGTGATCTTGTTGCTGGTCACCCATTCCTGTACGCGGGCCAGCTCGGAGTTCTCCGGATCGGCGATGGTGACGGAGAGCCGCCGCGAGTACGGAAGCAGTTCGGTCAGCACCGCCGCGACCATGTTCTCGAGGCTTCCGCGGCCGGCCAGCAGATGCTCGCTGGGGACGAGCGGTGGTTCGTCGGCGCTGGTCGTCACGTCCTCGTCCTCGTGGACGTCTCGCACGGTCCCCCACGCCACGGACAGAGGGAACACATCCCGATGTCTTTCCACCAACGAAATCTATTAGCTGGCCGTCACGCCCACGGTCGCCCGCGACCCCACCTACCGGACCGCCCTCGGCCAGGTCGAGCTCCGCACCGCCTGAGCACCACCTGGACTCCTACCGGCCCGGACGCGCGAATGCCCCGCACTCACCGTCCGGCCTGGCCGGCCCGAAATGGGTTCGCTGAGGCGGCGTTCGGCTGGTTGGCTCACGCTGTGCGCGTCCTCGTCACCGGCGACCGGAGCCCCGTGGGCATGGCGGTCACGGCCGCGTTGGCCACGGCCGGGCATCAGACCGTCGGGTTCGACCTCGTCGACGGTCACGACGTCCGCGACACCGCCGCTGTCGAACGCGCCTGCGCCGGCTGCGACGCGGTGGTGCACCTGGCCGCCGTCGACGAACCCGCCACCGACCCGGACCTGGCACGGTTCGGACCCGCCACCACCGGACCAGACCGGCTGATCTTCGAGACGAACGTGCTCGGCACCGGCAACGTCCTGCGGGCAGCCGAACGCCACGGCCTGTCGCGGGTGATCCTGATGAGCAGCGTGCACGTACTGGGATGCTTCGGCGGCCGCGGCAAACCCGTCTACCTGCCCCTCGACGACCAGCACCCCGCCGCCCCCGCGGGGCCGTATGCCCTGTCGAAGTGGCTCGCCGAGCAGATGTGCGCGGCCGCCACCACCGCGACCGGCGTCGCCACGGTCTGCCTGCGCCCACCGGGGGTGTTCACTGCCGCGACCTACACCGGCATCCGGTGGGCCCGGCGGGACAGCCCCTCCTTCGAATGGTCCCCGATCTGGGAGTACGGCGCCTTCCTCGATGTGCGCGACCTCGCCACCGCGGTCGAGCGTGCGCTGACCGTCCCGCTGGCCGGCCATCACCGGCTCCTGCTGTGCGCCGCCGACATCTCCTCGGCCGAGCACGGCTCCCGCGAGCTGGTGGGACGGCTTCTTCCCGACGTGCCGTGGCGGGGCGGCCCCGAGTACGACGACGAACCGTTCCGGTCGCTGATCGACACCGCCGGCGCCCGTTCCCTGCTGGGCTGGACACCCCGCCACCGCTGGCGGCCGGCGTCGTCCGCGCACGAGTGACACCTCGCTCCCCGGCAGACCGGGCGTGCCTCCGAGGGGGCCCTCAAGAATCGCGCAGGGCCGGTCGGACAGGCCGTCGGCGCACCCGAACCCGCCTTGGTAGCCTCGGCCGGCCAGCGGTGGGCGCCGCTCGTCGTCGGCAGCGGGCGGTGGACGGCCGCCTCCTGGCAGTCCACCGAGCAGTACCCGGCTGCCCCGACGATCGGCACCAGGATCTCCTCGACGCACCAGCGGCACACGATCAGCACCGGCCCATCATGACCGAACGAAGACGTTTTCCCTGGTCAGAGACCACAGGCAGCCCTTGATTGTGGGCTGCGGCCGCATTCTGCTGTGCCCCTTCCGGAGAAGGTCGCCGATTCGGTCGATCACCGTGGAACTGTCGTATCCAGCATCTAACGTGTGGTGGCACCTGGCAGGAAGGCGGCCGATGTGAACGAAATCCTCGGCGAGCTCGCACGCGTTCGTGATGCCTTCGACAAGCCGACCCTGCAGTTGCTCGATCGCAAGTGGGCGCCGCTGGTCCTCGCCGTCTTCCGCACGACATTCACTCGGGACGAGCGCGCCGTTCCTGCCGAGCGCCTGCACCAGCAGGTCGACAGCTATCTCGACGAGCTCCGTCTCGTCGGGGAGCAGGTTCCCGACGGCGCCGGCCGGGCCCTGTGCGTGCAGTGGCTCAGCCACAACTGGCTTGTCCGCACCCGCGCCGACGACGGCACCGAGCACTACACCCTCACCTCGCACGCCCTCGAAGCACTCGACCTGGTCCAGTCGCTCACCCGTAACCGCACCCTCATCAGCGAGTCACGGATCCACACCATCCTCGACGTCGTCCGCCGCTTCGCCACCGACGCGAGCCCCGACCGGCAGGCGCGCGTCGAGCGGCTCAACACGCGGATCGAGGAGCTGACCGGTGAACGCGACCGTCTCGAAGCCGGTGGCGAGATCGAGCCTGCCACCGACGACCAGATGCTCGACGGCTACACGAACCTGTTGTCGCTGATCGGGCAGCTGCCCAGCGACTTCAAGCGGGTCGAGGAAGCGGTCGCCGGCATGCACCGGCAGATCATCAGCGACTTCCGTGGTGAGACCCGCCCGATCGCCGAAGTCCTCGACGACTACCTCGCGAAGTCCGACTCGCTGATGAAGCTCACCGCGGAAGGCCGCGCGTTCGAGGGCGCGTTCGCCCTGTTACGGGACGAACCGCTGCTCGTCGACCTACGCCGCGACCTCGACATCATCCTGACGCACCCGTTCGCGCAGGCACTCAGATGCCCGCCGAGCAGCGCGAGTTCCGCCGCACCGTGAAGATCATCCGAGATGGGATTCAGGATGTCCTCACCCAGCGGCAACGTCTGTCCGCGACGCTGGCCGATCACATCCGCCACTATGACGTCGTCCGTGACCGCGAACTCGACGCCACCCTGCGGCAGATCAACCAGCAGCTCGAGATATGGATGCGCACGGCCGGCCCACGCTCCACCATCGGCGTCGAACTCGTCCCCGAGAAGATCGAAATCGAGTACCTGCGAGAACGCTTCTGGGATCCCGCCGAGGCCGCCCCGCCACCGCCGCTGGAGAACGTCTCCGACACCGCCCCGCCCGCGCTCGACTTCGACGCCATCCGTAACCAGGGCGGTCCCACGCTCACCCGGCTCCGTGAGGCACTCATCGCCGCCGCGGCCGCCGGCGGGCTCGACAGCGTCGCCGACGTGTTTGCCGCGCTGCCCGACGACCTGCGCCGGCCTGTCGAGCTCCTCGGGCTCATCCACCTGCTTCTCGGCGCCCGCGCCGATGACCCCGACAGCGACGTGCAGGACGCCGAAACGCTCGTCGCCGCGCTCACGCGGGAGGAACAGGTCGAGGCGATCCGCCCTGACGGCACCCGCCGGATCTTCGCTCTGCCGGTTCTACCGCTCCGCACGACCGACGCCGACGACCTCGCGGAAGGAGCCCGGCCTTGACCACCACAGCCGGCACCGCCTCCAGTGACCGCAACCCCGGCCAGCCGGCCCAGCGACACCCCGACGGCCACCGCGCGCAGGTTCCGGCAGCCGCCTTCAAGCCGGCCGCGCTGGGCTCCGTCGACGATCTCGACACCGACGATGATCCCGGCGAGGCCGGCAGCGACCCGTTCGTCGACGGGCCCGGCGTCATCGGGGACGCCGACATCGACGGCCGCAGCCTGTCGCTGTTCGAGGGGGACGAGGGCTCGCTGACCTACGAGCAGCGCCGCACCCTCGTCTACCTCCTCAAACACCGCTACGTCAGCGCCGAGCAGAACCCTGCCGAATGGCACACTCTCCTGGACTCGCGCCTCGTGCTGCGGTCCCGGCTCAACGACCTGTTCCTCGACCTGCACGTCGACCCGCACGCGCAGGTCGCGTTCAAGCGTCGAGCCATCCCCGAAGGCGACGGGCAGTTCCCCACGCTGCTACGCGACACCGCGCACACCCGTGAAGAGACCATCCTGCTGATCTTCCTGCGGCAGCGGTTCCGGTCCGAACGCGCCGACGGCGCCGACGCCGTCCTCGTCGACCGAGACCAGCTCCTCGACGCCGTCGCGCACTTCCGTCCGCCGGATGCCAACGACCGCTCCGGCGATGCCCGCAAGGTCGAGAACGCGATCCTGCAGCTGCAGCGCTCCGGCATCCTGCTCAAGACCGCGGACGAGCAGCGGCTGCGCGTCGCCCCCGTCATCGAGGTCCTCCTCCCGCTGCCGCGCCTGCGGGAGCTCCGCGAACTCCTGCTCACCTTCAACCGCCAGAGCAGCCCGGCCGGTACCGGTCACCGTGCCCAAGCGGATGAGCTCGACCTCGGCACCGAGCCCGCCGTCGACAGCACCGGCCCGGGGGAGGACCTCGGCTGGATCACCGCCGCCGCCGACGACACCGACCCGGCAGCGGGGCGCGCATGAGCCAGCCGGCGCTGCTGCCCGACCCGGCCGAGGCCGGCGAGACCCAGTGGTGTGCCGAGGCGATGCAGTTGGTCAACTGGGGTGGTTTCCACGGGCACACCGTCATCGAGTTCGACGCGGAAGCAACCCTGATCTCGGGCGCCTCCGGCACCGGGAAGTCGACCATCCTCGACGCCTACCTCGCGCTGATGATGCCCTCGGACACCCCGTTCAACGGCGCGTCCAACGATGCGGCCACCGGCCGCGCCCGTAACCCGGAGCAGCGCAACCTGCTCTCCTACCTGCGTGGCAAGACCGACGACAGCCGGGAGGCCGGCACCGGGGTGCTCACCGACAAGGTGCTGCGCGGCGTCGACGGTCCCACCTGGGGTGCGATCGCGGTGACGTTCACCGACCGTGTCAGCCGCCGGATCACCGCGCTGCGCTGCTACCACGTGCCACGCGGCGCGGTCGCGTTCAAGGACATCACCATGAAGATGGCGGCCCTCAACGGGCGCCTCGACCTGCGCGAACTCGAGCCGCTGGCCGCGGCCAGGTTCAACAAGCAGACCCTGACGACCCGCTGGCCGTCGATGTTCGTCGCGACCGGCTACACCGACTTCGCGCAGTGGCTGTTCGGCCGGCTCAGCATCGGCGCCGGGGGCGACGGCGCCAAGGCGTTGCGGCTGCTCGCCCGTATCCAGGCCGGGCAGCAGGTCCGCACCGTCGACGGGCTGTACAAGGCGATGGTCCTCGAGCAGCCCGCCACCTACGCTGCCGCCGACAACGCCGCGAAGCATTTCGACGACCTGGACGCGTCCCACCAGGAGATGCAGACTGCCGCGGAGAAGCAGCAGACACTCGCGCGGCTGCCGGAGCTGTGGGACGAGCGTGAGCAGGCCCGTGCCACCGAGCGGCTCATCGACATCCTCGGTGCCACCCGCGCCGGCGACACGCCGTTCCTGCTGTGGCAGCTGCGCACCCGCGACGAGCTCCTCGACACCGCTGTCCGTACCACCCTCAGATCCCTCGCACTGCTCCAAGAGCGAGTCGGTACCGCTCGTGATGAGGAGAAGCGACTCAAGGGCGAACTCACCGCTGTCGAAAAGGCGCAACGCGACGCCGGTGGCGATGCCATCGAACAGCTCAAGGCCGAGATCGAGGCCGCCCAGGCCGTCCGTGACACCGCCCGCGACCGGCGTGCTCGCTTCGCCGAGGGTACAGCCGCCCTCGGGATCGACCCGGCGACCGAGGCCGACTTCGCCGCCGCGCAGACCGCCGCCGAAGCGTTCATCTCCGAACTCCCGGTCAAGATCAAAGACTTGTCCGACGAGCAGCAACAGCTACGTAAAAAGGGCTGGCCCGCGCAGGCACGCCACGCCGACCTGATCGCCGAGCGGAAGTCGCTCACCGGGCGCAGCGGCCGCGTCCCGCGCCGGCTCCACGAGGCACGACTGGCGATCGCGGACGCGGCCGGTCTCGACCCGGCCCAGCTTCCGTTCGTCGCCGAACTCATCGACGTCGCACCCGACGAGCAGGCCTGGCGCACGGCCGCCGAAGTCACCCTTCACTCGATCGCACGCATCATGCTCGTCGACGACCAGCGCCTACAGCAGCTCTCCCGCGCCATCGACCCCATCCGTCTGCCGCTGCGCGTGCAGTTCGAAGGTGTCGCGCTGCGCCCCCACGTCGAGGAACCCGGCGATCCGCGGTACGTGTCCGGGAAGCTGCTGTTCAAGCAGTCACCGTTCAGCTGGTGGATCCGCGAGCGCGTCACCCGCCGCGGGGCCGACCATCTGTGCGTCGAGACACCCGCGGACCTCGATGGGGACGGGCCACGCGTGACCCGCAACGGGCAGACCCGCCACGGCCGCCGCGGCGCGCACGGCGACCTCGCCGAGGTGTCCATCATCGGGTTCTCCTCCGCCGACCGCCTCGTCGAGATCGATGCCGAGATCAAGGATCTCAGCACCGAGCTGGGCGACCTCGGACGTCGCGAAGCCGGGTTCGACGCGCAGGAGCAGCAGCTGCGCCAACTTGAGGGCGCGTACATACGGGTGCAGGCCACCGCATGGGCAGACATCGACGTGGACGGCGCCCAGGCACAGCTGACCCGTAAGCAGGGCAAGCTCGCCGAGCTGCTGGAGAACAACGACGTCCTCGCCGCCCTCGACGAGCAGCACTCGCGCCTCGACAGAGAGCTGTCAGAAGCCCGAACCGAGTTCGTCCGGGCGAAAGACCAACTCGCCATCGACGAGGTCGCGCACGGGAAGCTGTGCGAGCGGCAGGAAGAGACAACGCTCGCGCTCGACCGCATCGACGCCGAGGGCACCGTCACCCTCACCGACGACCAGCACGACTACCTCGACACGGCTTTCACCGAGGTCGGCAACCTCGACACCCTCGCCGACTTCGATCGCAGCCTGCCCAGGCTCCGCTCCCGCCTGATCGAAAAATCATCCCAGGCCCAGGCCAAGGCCACCGACGCAACCACCACCATGACCGGCATCTTCGGGCAGTTCCAGGCCCGCTGGCCCGACCCCAACCGCGGCGTCGGCGTCGACTCCTACTCCGAGTACCGCGACATCCTCGACAAGATCGTCGCGACCGGCCTCGCGGAACGCCGCGAGGAATGGCGTCGTCGCCTCTCCGAATGGACCGGGCAGGACCTCGTCCCACTCTCGGGGGCGTTCGCCGCCGCCCTCGACGAGATCCGCGCCCGCCTCGACCCGAGCAACGACATCCTCGCCACCCTGCCCTTCGGCCCCGCCAACGACCGGCTGTGCATCTCCCTGCGGGTGCTGCACTCCGACGATGTCGCCCGCTTCCGCAAGGAGCTCACGCGCCTCGCCTCCGGCGTCACCGACAACGTCAGCGACGAGCAGGCCGAGCAGCGGTTCCAGCAGCTACGGGCTTTCATCGGCCTGCTACGCAAACCCGACGACGGCGCCCGGCCGGCAGGTGTCAATCGCGACGTGTACCTCGACGTACGCCGACACGTGGAGATCACCGCGGTCCGCGTCGACGCACATGGCCGCGAGCTCGCCACCTACGCGTCCCTCGGCGGTAAGAGCGGCGGCGAGACCCAGGAACTCATGGCGTTCGTCGTCGGCGCCGCGCTGCGCTACCAACTCGGCGACGAGGACCGCCTGCCCCGGTTCGCCCCGATCTTCCTCGACGAGGGATTCATCAAGTCCGACTCCGAGTTCGCCGGCCGGTCGGTCCAGGCCTGGAAGAAACTCGGATTCCAACTGATCGTCAGCGCCCCCCTGGACAAGGTGACGGCTCTCGAGCCCGCCATGCCACTCATCCTCACCGTCACCAAGTCCCCGAAGGGCTACTCGCACGTCACCCGACTGCGAGCCGTCAACGACACGATCCCGGCAGCCAGGACCACCCCGGCCAAGCCGCCGCGGTGAAGACTCCCGAACGGATCGTCACCGAGGTCACCGCCCGCCTGACCCGCAGCTGGCCGCAGGCCGCCGCCGCGCTGAGCGGGACCGCGCACGCGGACGCGCACACACCGGGGGCTTCCCAGACACCGACGTGGCCCCATTCGTTTCCCCTCGGAGGGCCGAGCGGGAAAGAACTCGAGCAGCACTTTCCCGCCTACCAGAGCCAGGTCCTCGCCTGGCGGCAATGGCACGCCAGCCAGGACGGACCCGGCATCACGCTCATCGACGCGACTCGCCGGGTCCACGGCACCACCCAGACCATCCCGACGCACCTGCGGGTCGACGGCGTCGACGCCGCGGCGGCGCTGTGCGGCCGCGAGTGGACGACCCGACTCGCACGGGCCAGAAGCCGCGCCACCACGCTCGTCGAACGATTCGGGGCGCGGGAGGACCTGCCGCGCGTCCTGCGCGACGTCGACACCTGGAGCGCCACCGACTTCACGCTGCTGTGCGACGCCGCCGCCTGGTTCCGCGACCATGACGCCACCGGCCTCACCCCACGCCAGGTCCCCGTCCCCGGCATGCACGCCAAATGGCTCAACACCCGCCAGCACCTCGTCGCCGCACTCGCCGACCTCGACACGCTGCCCCTCGCCCCACCACACCCGGCACGCGTCCACCTCACCTACCTCGACCCGCGCCACCGCGCCGCCGGCGGCCGGCACCACGACTGCATCAGCATCGGCGACCATGTCACGCTGCCCTACCCACCGCAGGTCGTCGTCATTTCGGAGAACAAGGACACCGCCGTCGCGTTCCCCCCGGTACCCGGCGGCGTCAGCATCGAAGGCGGCGGATTCGGCGGCGCCACAGCTGCCGCCCTTCCCTGGCTGACCACCGCGCCGCTGCTCGTCTACTGGGGCGACCTCGACGCGTCCGGCTTCGAAATCCTCGACGGCTTCCGCGCCGACGGCGTCCCCGCCGCCTCGATGCTCATGGACATCGCGACATTCGACCGGTACGAGCCATTCGGTACCGCACTCGACCGCCGCGGTGTCCCACTCGGCCCTGGCCAGCGGCGCGACCTACCCCACCTGACCACCGATGAGCGCGCCATGTACGACACCCTCACCGACCCCGCCTGGACACGGCACCGGCGCATCGAACAGGAACGCATCCCCCTCGCCGACGCGCTGGCCGCATTGCGACGACTTCAGCCACGCACCCCGTATTAGCCGCAAACTTGCCGGCTCGACCGGCTCGACCGGCTCGCCATCGACGCCGAGCACGGCCGCCGACCACGTCCGCTCATCGCCCCGGGGAGCCAGTGGCCGAGCAGCCGGCGCCCCCGCTCGACGTTTCCACCGGGGCCACCCGGGGTGGCGGCGCCGGGAGATCAGGGGATCAGGGCTTGCGGGCGAGGCCGCCGTACATGTTGACCTTGGCGTCGGTCACCTCGTCGCCCACGTCCTGCGGGCGCCAGCGGCCTTACCGCCTGCACGCCGGGCTCAACCAGTTCGAGGCCGTCGAAGAAACGCTCGACCGCGGCGCGGGGGCGTGGGTTGACGACGACGCCGCGCTGGCCGTAGACGGCGGCCATCCGCCAGATCTCGTCCGGCGCGAAGTCGGCGGTGAGATGGGTCAGGGCCAGATAGCTGCCGGACGGAAGCTCGTCCAGATACCGACGGACGAGACCGTGGGGGTCGGCGGAGTCCGGAAGGAAATGCACGACGGAGATCAGGCCGAGTGCGACCGGTCGGGTCAGGTCCAGGGTGTCGCGTAGCTCGGACGAGGTGAGGATCCGTTCGGGTTCCGCCAGGTCGGCGTCGAGATAGGCGAGGCCATCTTCGAACCACTTCCATACGGCGTCCGGGCGCGGCGCGGATATGCGGCCAGCTCTGCGCGACGGTCCGGGCAATTGGCCGTGGCGTCGTGGGCCTCCCCGGTCGGCCGAACGACCTCTGAATCCGACCCTTACCGGCCTGTGCGGCCCGGGCCGGTAAGAGTTTCGGATCGGTCAGCCGGACCGGCGGCGAGCGCGGCTTTGGCGACGGGGGCGAACAGCCGGAGCGTGTCGGCGAAGTAGCGGGTGGAGGACACACCGAGCAGGCGCAGGGCGGCGCGATGGTTGATCGCGACCACCGCCGCGGACACAGCGAGGAGGGCCCACCACGCGGCGGCGAGCAGGGCGCGCTTCGGCACGGGCAGGCCGGCGAGGTCCAGCCGCAGGCGGCGGATGTGGAAGGGAACGTGCTCCTGCTCGTCGCTGAGGATGCGCGCCACGACCTCGCGGGTCAGCCGGTCGCCGACGCCGTCACGGACCACCTGGAAGTAGCGCAGCGTGCACACCTCGGCGACAGTCAGGACCAGCACCTCGCGCGGCAGGCGGGCCCGCCAGCGCAGCGAGCGGAAGATGGTGTCACTCCAGTGCGCCGCGATCGTCGGCCGCCCGGCCGCGGCGAGCAGCCGGGCTAGTGCCGCATCCGTGAAGGTTTGCCCGTTGTGAGGGCGCGCCGGGTCGGGTCCCGCAGAGGCCTGGCTGTCCGGCTGATGATCTGTGGTGTGGCGGAACGGGTGGGGGTCCGGGAGATCGATCCGGACGAGGGGCAGCGGCTGTTGCGGATCGTGCGCCGTTCGTCGGGGTCGGTGGTGACGTGGCGGCGGGCGCAGATGATCCTGCTCTCCGCGCAGGCCATGACCCCAGGCAAGATCGCGGAGGTGACGTTCACGTCCGAGGACCGGGTCCGCGAC
>NZ_KB891231.1 GCF_000373365.1 Parafrankia discariae | reverse complement strand
CCGCGAACCCCGCAGATGATCAGAGTCAGATCAGTGTCAGATCACCGTCAGACGCCCTGGACTTCACTCGGACCCGAACAGCCACCCGAACACCAGCGCCCCTTATCCCAAGCGGTGAACTGGCGACATCCTGTTGCGGAGGAACCGAGTGCCTCAGCCCCGTCCCACCCGAACCGATCAGCCGCGGATCATTCCGCTCACCGTCTGGCCCACCACCACCCCGGGAATCCCCGGAGCCCTGCCCCCTCTTGCCGCGGCCCGCGCTATCGCCACCTTCACCCACAGCGGCGACCTCGTGATCGGTATCGACGACACCGGAATCCTCACCGGTGCCGCCGACCACCTCCACCGCCGCTACACCGCGCTCCACCGCACCCAGAACCCGACCGGCAAGGCCATTACGCACTGCCAGGAGCGCGACGCCGGACTCATCATCGACCACCCGCCCGCCACCACCCCGGAAAGACTTCTCTGCGACCTGAGCATGCTCGCGGGACTCCTGCGCCCCGGGGGATACCTCCTCACCGTCCACACCCCCACCGGCGGGGCGACCGACCCGCTCGCGGACACCATCACCGCCGCCCGCGCCACCGGCCTGCGCTACCTCCAACACATCATCATCCTCACCAGCCCTATCGATGACGGAGAGCTCCACCCCCACACCGAAATCCCCTTGGGTGTCGGGCTGTTGGAGCCCGTTCACACCGACCTCGCCGTGTTCCACCGGCCCGGTGGCGGTGCGCGTGGCTGACCGGCACACACCCGTTCCGCTCACCGTCTGGCCGGTGTCACAGACCCACCCCCGCTTCCAGCGGCTACACCGCTACACCCCCGAATCCCTTGCGCACCCCGCCCGCATGCTGCCCGCCCTCGCCCGCCACATCATTTCGATGTTCACCGAGCCGGGCGATCTCGTCGTGGACCCCATGTGCGGCATCGGCACCACCCTCGTCGAAGCCGCACACCTCGGCCGCCACGCCCTGGGGATCGAATACGAACCCCGCTGGGCCAGCATCGGCCGCGCCAACGCCGCCCTCGCCCACGCCCAGGGCGCCATCGGCACCATCCAGCTCATCACCGGTGACTCCCGCCGCCTCCCCGCCCTCGCCCCCGAGAGTGCGCGCGGAAACGCCGCGCTGGTTCTCACCTCACCCCCGTACGGGAAAGCCACCCACGGCACCGTCGACGCTGACCGGGTACACGGGGTCCGCAAACGCGACTACACCTACAGCACCGGCCGGGCCGGCCGGATCGGGAACCTCGCCGCCGCCGACCTCACCGACCTCCTCACCGGATTCACCGAGATTCTCACCGGCGCCGCAGCGCTTTTGCGCCCCGGCGGAATCGTCGCGATCGCTGTGCGCCCCTACCGCCAGGACGGTGAACTCATCGACCTACCCGGCGCCATCCTGCACAGCGCCCAGACGGTCGGCCTCGTCCGCGCCGGACGCGCCGCAGCCCTCCTCGCGGGCCTGCGCGAGGGCCGGCTCGTGCCCCGCACGACGTTCTTCGCCCTCCACAACGCCCGCACCGCCCATGCCGCCGGCACCCCCCTCCACATCACCGCCCACGAGGACATCCTTCTCCTGACGCCCCCGCCCGTAGCCCGTCCGCAGGCCTGACACCGGCGCTGACCTGCACAAAAACGACCTGACAGTGATCTGACAGTGATCTGACGGTGATCTGACACAAGTTGCACACGCAACAACAGTCAGATCACCGTCAGATCCCACCCCACGCCCAGAACCACCCACCTTCGCCCTGCCGACGCGAGCGAGGCGCGGGACGGGCACCGCAGCGCCCCGGCCTCGCTCGTCCGAGCGCGGGACCCCTCTCGCCTCCTTCCACGCCTCCAGCGAAGCCTTCCGTGAGGCACTGCCCGAGGAGCTTGCTCCTGACTCTGGTACGGGACCGCATCGCATCTCCGTCCCACCTGTTTGGAATATCTCCACCTAAACACTACGGTGATCATTTCTTGATTCTGGGATGAAGAAGAGTAAATTTCGGCGCCTCTGTCGCCATCTTGAAAAATCTGGCCAAGATCTCGACCTATTTCGCGGCTGGTCTTTGCTGTCGACGATTGATGGCCATTGATTTTCGGAAACGGGACGATGTATCCTGATTCTGATCGGAATCCAAATCTGGATGTCGCCTTCGATTTCCAGATCCATGCGAGCTCGTTTGAGCCTAGTGAAGAAAATCGACTGCTGCTGTCTCGGGCCATGCTTGACATCCTGCTATGGATAGCGAAGGACCGCGAGAG
Organism: Parafrankia discariae; assembly: GCF_000373365.1. Taxonomy (NCBI): domain Bacteria; kingdom Bacillati; phylum Actinomycetota; class Actinomycetes; order Frankiales; family Frankiaceae; genus Parafrankia; species Parafrankia discariae. The sequence continues at coordinate 46,116 of NZ_KB891231.1, read as the reverse complement.
CGGTAGTGGTGATTAAAAGAGCTTCTATATGGCGCAGGTTTGGAAGGCTCCAGCATGAAAAATGGCTATGTCGACTGACGTCGAGAGTGTTGCTGCATCGCGCCCGTGGATCCTGGGGCCAGACCCACGTCGAGGGTTGCCGGGCCCACCAATGTACGGTCTGCGGCCAGCGGACGCGCCAATCCTTGATCTGGTGTTTCTCGGTCGTGTCTCTGATGAGGACCTGCAGGACCCGACGCTCTCGCTGCCCCGACAGGTAGCAAGCTGCCAGGCTGTTCTTCCGCCCGGTGGTAGGATCGTCGCCTTCTATTGGGATATAGAATCGGGACGTCTGGATCCAGACCGCCGGGGAAATCGAAAAATACACGAAAAATTCTCCGTCCCAATCCCACGTGACGGTGGAATAAAAGATCTCCTTGTCGCGGCTTCAAAGCCCGACCGGGTGTTCGACGGAGTCATCTGTGAAGCGGTCGATCGAGTCGCGCGCCGAACGTATTATGGCGTAAAGATCGAGCACGATCTGGAGAAAATGGGAATCCAGCTCCTCGCTGCCGATGAGGGAATTAGTAATCTCCGAAAACGCGCGACGGCAATTCTAACCCGGCGTGTCAAGCAAGCAACCGCCGAATGGTATGTTCTAGAGACCCTGGAGAAGGCATGGGACGGATTTTGCGAACATGCCACCCAGGGCTGGAATATCGGCGTCCCTCCGTACGGTTATCTGGCTGATTCTGTGCCTCATCCGGTGCCAGCTAAACGCGCGGATGGACTGAAAAAGACACGACTCCAGATCGACCCTGTACGAGCACACGTAATCGAGACGATGTTTCTCTGGCGAACTTCCGAGCGTCTTTCGGTCCAGAGAATCTCCAATCGTCTCGATGAAGACCATGATCTATACCCGCCGCCTGTCGCGGTGGGTGGACGGCGTTCTAGAGGTTCATGGAGTCATCGCACTGTCGCGGATATTCTGGAGAACCCGAAGTACACCGGCTACATGGTGTGGAACCGTCGCGCCCGTGCCAGCGCCAACGGGAAGAGAAATCCACCGGAACTCTGGGTCTGGTCACCGAAACCGACGCACGTTCCTATCATCAGTCTCGAAACCTACCGTGCGGCGTCGGAAATAGCGAAGGTTCGCAAGGGATCTAGGTCGGGCCCAAGAGTCAACCGACACCCAGCAGCGGTCAACGAATATTTGATGCGTTCATACATACGTTGCGCGATCTGCCAGCGGCGTATGGAGCCGGATATCCGCAAGGGACAGTACATATACTTCCGCTGCCGTATCAGGGGCAGAGAGAGCGACGAACTACGCACCCGGTGGCCGCAGCACCCGGCTAACATCTACGTACCGCAGCAGCCGATCATCGAGGCTGTCCTCGACTTCTTCGCCGACCGTGTCTTCGGTCGAGACCGATACCATCTTCTCTCCGCGGCGGTCCGGGAGAGCGAAGATCTCGAGCGATCCAACTGGAAAGCGAAGATTACAAATCTTGAGGAATCGCTTGAGGACCTGGACAGACGACGAGCTCGATTGATCAGGACCCTGGAAACCGTCGACGACCTAGACGAGGACCTGATCAAGGACGTCAACAGGCGGTCAGTAGAGATCAGCAGAGATCGGAAGCAGAAGAAAGAGGATCTTGCTCGCTTGCGAGGTACGTCGCCGATGTCCACGGGCCGCGACGCCGCGCTTCTTGATCAACTAGGGACCATTGGACGCAGGGAGCTTGCCCGCGCCCCTGATCCACTCCTACGCGCGCTTTTCGATGTCTGTCAGCTTGAGATCACCTATGACGTCAGTGCTCACCTGTTCACATGCGCGGTGCAGCTCGACGAAGGGAACATGCAGGCCATCGGTGGGGTGTCGGATGCGATGGGCATCACAAAAAACCCGGCCGGCGGGCTGCCGGCCGGGTTGGGGATGCTTGACGTGCGCTCGGAGGGACTCGAACCCCCAACCTCTTGATCCGTAGTCAAGTGCTCTATCCGTTGAGCTACGAGCGCCTGTCGGTCACTCTCGCGGCCGGCTTCGCCAGCTTACAGCACCCGGAGGGCGACCTTCGAACCCCCTCCCCTCGGGCCGTACGCCGGGTCAGAGCGCCCCGGGTGGGCCCCGCGCGGGGTGCGCTTCGGCCGGGGGACGGCCCGTCAGCGCGGCCGGGCGGGCGTCGGTCGGGGCAGGCGGTGCAGTTCGACGTCGAGCAGCGTCTGGTCTTTGATCGTCGCCGTCAGGTAGGTCGGTTGGGGCTGGCGGCGGCGGTCCGTGGGCGAGCCGGGGTTGAGTAGTCGCAGCGGGCGGCCGTCCTGCGGTCGGGTCGTCGTCGTGTCCCACGGGATGTGGGAGTGGCCGAAGACGATGACGTCCGCGTCAGGGTAGGCGGCGGCGAGGCGGCGGTCCCGTGCCGCGGCAGCCCCGGTCTCGTGGACGATCACGAAGCGCAGGCCGTCCAGCGTCACGCGGGCGATCTCGGGCAGGATCGCGCGGATCTCCGGCCCGTCGTTGTTGCCGAAGCACGCGATGAGACGCCGTGACCGTCGCGTGATCTGGCGCAGCAGGTCAGGGCCGACCCAGTCGCCGGCGTGGAGGACGACGTCGGCCTCGTCGACCGCGGTCCACACCCGCGGCGGCAGGTCGCGGGCTCGCGCCGGGACGTGGGTGTCGGCCAGGACGACGAGACGCATTCGTCCAGTGTCCGTGATTTTCGGTTTTCTGACCGTGCGCCCGGGGGTAGCGTTCAGCGGCCGGCCGCCTGGCCGGGCGGCGTCGGGGCGAGCGGACGCGATCCGGGCGAGCGGACGCGGCCACCGGCCGGGTCGGCGGATGAACGCCGGGCCGCTGGTCGACGTCGGTGGTTGAGGGGAACGGATGGGCGGCGGTCGGAATGGCATGGACCGCCGCGCAGTGGCGGCGACTACGACGGGCCCGCGCGGCCACGATGGTGGTCTTCTTCTTCCTGGCGCTGATGCTCGCCGCGTGGGCTCCACGGATCCCACAGGTCAAGGACGCGCTCGCGCTCGGCGACGGTGAGCTCGGGCTGGCGCTGCTCGGCGCGCCGGTCGGGGCGATCGTGACGCTGTGGGGCGCCGGGGTTCTGGTCAGCCGTTTGGGCAGCGTGCCGGTGATCCGGTTCTCGCTCGTCGCGTACGCGACGTTCGGGCTGGTGATCATCGCCGCGACCGGCCCGCTGTCGCTGTTCGCCGCGCTCGCGCTGCTGTCCAGTGCGAGCTGCGCCCTGGACCTCTCGGCCAATGCCCAGGCGGCGGCCGTCGAACACCGCTTCGGACGTCGGATCATGATGATGGTCCATGCCGCCTGGACGGCCGGGGCACTCGTCGGCGCGGGCCTCGGCGCGGTCGCCGCGGCGATCGAGCTGCCGCTGAGCATCCAGTTCTCGGTGCTCGGCGCGCTTACCGTGACCGGAGCGTTGCCCCTCACGGGATGGATGCTTCGTGGGGACGGTAGCCGGGAGTCCGCATCCAGCGATTCCGTCGCCTTCGAAGCCGTCGTCTCCGAACCCGTCGCTTTCGAAGTGGCTACGACGGTGCCGGCGACCGCTGCGACCGCTGCGACCGCTGTGACCGCTGTGACCGCTGTGACCGCGCGGGCGCTGCTGCCCTTCGCCCCGCTGAGCGTGATCGCGTTCGCCAGCTTTCTGGGGGAGGGCGCGGCGGCGGACTGGAGCGCCGTCTACCTGACGGACGTCACCGGGGCGTCGGCCGGTGTCGCCGGGATCGGGTATGTGGCCTTCATGGCCTGCATGCTGGTGGTCCGCCTGGTCGGTGATCGTGCGGTGGAGACCTTCGGGGTCCGGCGGGTGGTCCGTCCACTGGCGTTCACCGCCGCGGGGATGTTCGGGCTCGCGCTCGTGTCCGGAGCGACCCGGGCGGGAACCGCGCTGGGGATCATCGGGTTCGCGGTGCTCGGTGCCGGGCTGGCGTGTGTCATCCCGGCGGCCTTCTCCGCCGCGGCCCGCGCCGCGAGCTTCGTGGGCCTGCCGGCCGGGGCGGTGATCGCCGTGGTCAGCTCGGTCGGCTACGCGGGATGGCTGACCGGGCCGGCGCTGATCGGTGGCCTGGCCGAACTCGTCGGACTGCACGGGGCGATGTGGAGTGTGGTCGCGTTCACCTGCGCGATCGCGTTGTTCGCCGGCAGGCTGACCGGTCCCACGAGGTCGTCGTGGATCTCCGGCGAGCCGGGAGCGTCAGCCCCGTCGGGTCGTCCCGGTCCGCCGGGCCCCCAGAGCTCGGCGGAGGTTCCATAACCGCCAGCCGTCCCGCCAGCCCCTTCACCAGCGATGTGGCTCCCGCTCATCAGTGGTGGCGGCGGCGAAAACCTGGCAGCAGCTGCTGGACGAGCGCGTCGGTCTCCGGTTCCGCGGCGCCGCCGCGTCGGGTCGGCTGCGCCGACACGGTCCGGTACAGCTCGCCGGCGACGGCTTCGAGGGTCCGGCGGTCACCCCGGGCGGCCACGGTGCGCAGCAGGTCCCGCCACAGGGCCTCCGCGGTCGGCGCGGCGCGCAGGCCGGTCCGGCACGCGGCTATCGCGGTGACCGTGTCGCCGGCTTCCAGGGTCAGCATGGCGAGGCGGTGCGCGGCGTCGATGACGGCGGAGCGCATCGTGCTCTCGACGGGCGTCGACCGGACCCACCCGTACCTGCCTTCGGGGAGGCCGGACCACAGAGGCCCGCTGACCAGGTTCAACGCCGCCCGTAGATCGGATTCGGGATCGCTCGCGTCGTCGGGCCGCGCCGCGCGGTGGGTGTAGGCGACGAACAGCTCCCAGTCGCAGCGGACGTCCGTGCTGAGGACCCAGCGTCCGTCCGAGGTGGGCTGCAACCGGGGCCGCCCGCTCGCGTCGACACCCAGCCAGGTGCGGGCCGCGACCAGCCCGGCCAGGATGCCGGGCCCCGATCCGCCCGGAGACCGCGGATCGGGGCCCGGGTCGAGGGGGAGATCGAGCAGGTCGCTGAGATCCTCGGGGTAGGCGCCGTCGCGGTGCAGCGCGAGGAAGACGACGATCTCGGTGAGCAGGTCGATCTGGTTCCGGTCGGGCCGGCCGGGAGCGTCGACCGACGGGGTGCCGAGTACGTGCGCCTCGGCTTCGGTGGCGCCGGCCGGGTCCGGGTCCAGCCGAGGCAGGGTCACCAGTGGGGCGTTCCCGTGCGGGGGTGCCGGTGGGGCGTCGGCCTCCGCGCGCGAAGCCGCCGGATAGCCCTGCTCCGGAGATGAGGGCTCCGGATGGGCCGGAGAGGCCGGATGGGCCGGGTAGGGCTCCGCGGGCGACCCGGGCGGGGTCGGATATGCCGAGGGTGGCTCCTGAGGGTAGGGCCGCGCCGGGTACGGCTTCTCCCGCGGGGGCGACTCCTCCCGCGGATACGGCTGCGCCGGGTGCGATGGCGGCTGGGCCTGCCGCGGGTCACGCTCGTTCGGCGGGAGCGGGGGCGGCGGGTAGGCCCGGTCCCACTGGACGTCTCCGCCGGCGGCGGCCGCTGGGACGTCCGGCTGCCGCTCCCACCGCTGGGCGGCGGCTTCGTCCCGGTGGGCAGCGGGCTGTGGCTGGTCGGGGCTGTGCTGCTGTGCCTCGTCGTGGCCGTGCGACCGCCGGACCAGCAGCGTGCGGGGGACCCGCGGCACATCCGTCGGCTGGATGGCCGGTTGATCGGATGGGACCAGGTAGGGCGGTGGAACGTCGGACGGCTGGTCCTGGCCGCCGTGGCTCGGTACGCCCGGCGATGCGGTGCGCGGCCGTGCGCCCGGCGGCGCGGCGGTCGGCGGCGGCGCGACCGGCGGGGTCGGTGGGACCGGCGGCTGGGGGACCTGAGCCGGGCCGCCCGGGGGCAGCCCGGATGGTCCGTCGATCGGCATTCGGATGACGGAGGGCCCGGTCTGCGGGACGGGCATCCACGGCACGACTCCGGGGATCGACCCCGAGCCTCGGGGCGGCCGGGTACCTTCCGGGCCGTCCGGGGCCGTGGGGCGGTGTTCCTCGGGGTAGGGCGGCGGGTACTGGCTCGTCGGCACGACCGGTTCCGGTGCGCGTCCGTCGGACCCGTCCGACGCGTACCGCGCCGGGTAGTCGTCCGCCGGGTGGTCGTCCGTGTAATCGGCCGGATGGCCGGCTGAACGCTCCGTCGGGTCGAGGGAGCCGCCCGTGACCGGGTAGGGCCCGGTTCGGTAGGGGTCGTCGTCCGGAGTCTCGACCGGTGGGTAGCCGCCCGTGGCCTGGCCTGCCTGGCTGCCGTCCCACCCGGCGCTGTCGTACCGGTCGGCGTCGTCGTACCGGTCCGCACCGTCGTACCAGTCCGCACTGTCATTCCAGTCCGCACTGTCATTCCGGTCGGTGCCGTCGTATCGGTCGGTGCCGTCGTGCCAACCCTCGCTGTCGTACTGGTCCTCGCCGTCGTACTGGTCCGTGTCGTCGTACCGGGGCTCGCCGCCGCCCCGGATCTCGTCGTCCTCCCGGTCCTCGGCTGCGTCCCGCTCAGCGGGCGGGCCGGCGGGGACGGGTGTGTCCGCACCTGTGGTCAGCAGGCGCCGGCTGGCCCAGGACGGGCGTGGAGCCTCCGCGGGGCGCGCACCGGCCGCGATGCGGAACATCGCCAGGACGGCGGAGTACTCCGCGGCGGCCAGGGTCTGGGCGTTGACCTCGACGCCGAGCACGCCGAGGGACATCCGCGCGTCGGGACCGACCGCGAACCGCCAGCGGGCCGCGGGGCTGTCGCCGACCATGAGCACGCCCACCGTCTCATCACGCCCACCGGAGAGCCGGGCCAGCCGTTCGGCGTGATCCGGGGTGGGCGGCCCGGCCAGCACCAGGAGGTCCGGCGCCCACAGCGACTGGACGTGGGTGGCCTGCCTGCCGCGCAGCGCCGCACCCGGTTCGTTGCCCCAGCCGGTGTCCCGCGGCGCGCGTGCCTCGAGCTCGTCGAGGACGTCGGAGAGGCTCGAGGACGTCCGGAGCCGACCCGGCGCGATCGGGCTGGGGTCGTCCGCGAAGCCCACAAGACAGACTCGTAGGTCGTCGGACCACATGTTGGTGGCGAGCTCCACGGCGACGGAGATGGCCACCTCGCTGGCGACGGCCGGGTCGCCGACGAGGCTGATCATCCCGGGTGCGCCCTCGAGGTCGACGAGGATGCGGCAGCCGGTGGCGTCGCGGCCGAGGGTGACCAGCGCCGGGTAGGGCGCCGGGACGTCCGCCGACAGGCTGGCGCTGGCGTCGAAGGGCAGCCCGTCCGGGGCCTGGGGGTTGCGTTCGATCCGCCAGGAGCCCGGGTTGTTGCCCTGCCGCCAGGGGGCGGGCGGCGGTTCCGGCACGGCCGGCGCCATGTGCAGGACGAGCGCGGCGTCGGTCAGGATCGCGGCGTAGACCGGCGGCAGGGGACGGCCCCGCGAGGTCAGCCCGGCGGACAGCAGCCGCAGGGACCGGTCGACGAAACGGGCCGAGGGCAGGTCGGCGGCGAGCCGCAGGGCGTGTTCGACCTCGGCGGAGAACGGGTCCGCGCCGGCGCCGCCGGGCCGGCGCCTGGTCAGCGCGGTGAGCACGCCGGCCGCGAGCAGGGCCGCGCCGGTGATGCCACGCCCGCTCCCCAGCCGCCCGGGCCCCATCCCGCCGGGCGCGCCCGGATCACCGCCCCACCCGGAGCGTTCGCCGGAGTTGCCGGCGCCCGCTCCGTAGGGGGAGGGGCCCTGGTCCGCCTCCGGCCCGTCGGACCAGCCGCCCGCACCGGTGCGCGGCGGCCCGGCGGATGTCGGCCCGCCGGTGTCGTCGCCGCCCGAGGCGCCGTCGGGGCCGCCAGAGCCACCGCGGCCGTCCGTGGAGCCTCGGGCGGCGAAGCGGGCGTGGACCTCCTGGACCCAGGAGGCTTCGCGGTGCGGGACCCGCAGGGTCCGTACCTCCTCGCCCTCGGCGTCCGGGGGCAGCATGAGCACCCATCCCGGGGCGATGAGGGAGGGCTTGGTGAGGGTCTGGCCGTCGGGCTGCACGCGGCCCTCGTTGAGCGCGAAGATCTCGTGGTAGCGCAGGCTGTCGCCGAGCAGGCGCCGGGCGATCGCCCACAGCGTGTCGTACTGGCGCCCGTCCGGCGGGCGGACCTCGCAGAACTTGACGTCCATGCCGTCCGGGAAGAGATCCGCGGGGGCCTCCTCGCCGGCGGTCAGCGCCCGCGGCGCGGCTTCCTGTTCATCCCACCGGTAGCGCCCGGAACGGTCGGTCGTGAGGCCGGGGTCTGCCGCGGCGACGTCCTGCTCCGGCCCGCCGCCGGTCGGACCGGCGGCGGCGCGGGTGGCTGGGACGGCGCTGCCACCACCGCCAACGGCACCGCCACCGGCACCGGCCCTGGCACCGGCACCTGCTCGGCTGTCCGCTGCCGGCCGGGTGCCGGTGCCGGGCGCCTGCGGCGTGGCCCGGCCCGGCCCGGCGGGGTTCGGCTGCTGCGCGGTGAGCCCGCGGGCCAGCCGTGAGATCGCGGCCGGATCCGACCGGCGCAGCGGCCCGGTCAGCGCGGCCCGCTCCGGGCGGCTCACGCGGTCGGCGCGGGACCCGCGGTCGGCGCGTGACCCGGCGCTTCCCGCCCGGGTGGCCGGCTCGGAACCGCCGCGTGACGTGGCCCCGCCAGCCCCGACAGTCCCGCCCGCATTGTCAGCCGCGCCAGTCCTGTCGGCTCCGGTGGCGCCGGTGTCCGTCGTGCCGGTCGTCGGCCGTGCGGATGATCGACCGCCGCGGGCGCCGGTGGTCGCGCGGCTGCCGGTGGTCGCGCGGCCGGAGCCGCCGGCCCGGTAGCCGCCGCGTGCCGGCCCGCCGGAACCACCCCGGACCGGGGCATGGGCGGGGCGCCGGGGGCCCGGGCGGCCTGTCGATCCGGTCCGCGGCGAGGTGAGCCGCAGTGTGTCGTCGACGAGGCGCCGCGCCAGTGCCTGGCTGCCGCCACCGAACGGGATCCGCGGGGCCAGCCCGGTCTGCCGCCGCTCGGCGCGCCATTCGGCGATGACGCACACCACGAAGTGGATCCAGACCAGCCAGGCGGCCAGAACCATCAGTCGCAGCACATTGCCCGCGCCGAAGTCGCCGGTGAACGCCCCCTCGTCGCCGACCGCCGCGGCGACCGGTGTGCCGGTGAGGACAAGCAGGAGAACGGGAACACCCACGCCGAGCCCCAGCAGGAGCGCGACGCCGGAGCCGCCGCGTCGGCGCTCCCCGTTGCCTGCGGTCGGTCGTGAATTGCCCGCCTGGATCACAATGTGACAGTTCACCACGTCTGGGCTCACTACAGGTCATATTCCGGCCGAGCGGCCGTAGCGTTCACACGAAGGACACGTGGCTTGCTGACTGTAACGAGTGGTCGGAGGCGCCTTCGGTTCCCCCACTTCCCCTGTGCTCACAGGTGATACCGGCCGCCCACCGCCTCCGGTGCGCCTTCCGGGCCGCGCGTCGCGTGGCTCCTTGTCCCCCTTGGAAGCCAGACTTGTCATAGTTCGGGGTGATCGTGCATACCTTTGCCAATTGAGGGGTTCGAAGCGCGGGCGCGAGCGTGACGTGCTGGAGTTCCAGCACAGGATGACAGTGTTCTGAGGGCACACCCGAGCAGAGGACGACTGGGTGCAGGGGCATACGAAGGCGCAGCGGCGGAAACCCGATCGCTTCTCCATCACGGTGCCGGACAACTGGTTCGCGTTGGACACACGGGCCGCGCGCAGTTCGGTGGAGATCTCCCGGATGGCCGCCGCGCGGGTACGAGATCATCCGCGGCTGGCGGGGCAGGACTCGTCCGTCGCCCGCGTGCTCCGGGAGGCCGCCGCGTACGCGGACAGGCGTGGCGCCGTCTACTGCGCGGTCATGATCGAGGAGGTCCGCGGGGCCGGTCTCTCCGCGTGTCTCACGGTGTGCCTGCACGCCGCCCAGGACGAGCTCGACCTCCGGCGAGCCGCACGGCACGGACGCGACTTCGCCCGTCCGGGGCGTGAGCTGGCGCGGCACGGGCGCGCCGTGCCCTACCTGCCGTCCCGGCGCTGGTGGCGGCGGGTCGGCTTCGTCGATCTTCCCGCCGCCGGCCGTGCCGTGCGGACCTGCGCGTTCGAGCAGCAGCGACCGGTGGACGGCGGGCCGGCGGCCCTCCGGCTCGTCATGCGGACGACGGTGCCCGTCCCCGGCCTCGACCGGGTCGCGGTGATCTCCTGCGCGAGCCCGAACACCGGTCTGGCTCCGGCGCTGCACGGCCTGTTCGAGGAGGTGACCGCGACCTTCAGGTTCATCCATGACCCGCAGTGGCCCGAACTCGACTGACGCCTGGCCGCGACCCGCGGCCCGGCCCGGCCCCGCCGCCGACGGCCCGACCGCTCGCCGGCCGGCCGGCTGGTTGGTTGGTTGACGGTCCGCGATGGTGGCGGAGTGGGAGGCGGCGGGGCGGGGCGGTCCGGAACGGGCCGAGGACTGATGATCACCCGTGCTCGGCCGGATCCGGTCAGCGCGCGTAGTACTCCACGACGAGTTGCTCGTCACAGACGACCGGGATCTCCGGTCGGGTCGGCCGCCGGCTGAGTACCGCCACCAGGGTGCCGCGGTCGACGTCGAGATAGGCCGGCGGTGCCGTCCCCGCCGACTGGGTCTCCGCGACGATCCGGAACGGCGGCATGGGACGGCTGCGTCCCGCGATCGTGACCACGTCGCCCGGCTGGACGCGGTACCCGGGGCGGTCCACCCGGTTGCCGTTCACCTGGATGTGGCGGTGGCTGACGAACTGGCGGGCCTGGTAGATCGTCTTGGCGAAGCCGGAGCGCAGGACCACCGCGTCCAGGCGGGTCTCGAGATCCTCGATCAGCAGGTGGCCCGTTCGGCCGGCCCCGCGGTCCGCCTCGTCGAACGCGCGCCGGAGCTGCTTCTCGCTGATGTGGTACTGGAAGCGCAACCGCTGCTTCTCCCGCAGGCGCTCCTTGTAGGGCGACATGGTCTTGCGACCGCGACCGTGCGGGCCGGGCGGGTAGGGCCGGTTCTCGAAGTACTTGGCCGCCTTGTCGGTCAGCGGCAGTCCGATGCTCCGACTCAGCTTGGCGACGGGCTTGTGGCGCACAAGCCTCCTCCTTTAGGTTAGGTAACCTTAAATAAGGCAAGCCTAACCATAGTGGATGCTGGAGGAGTACGTGGTGGACGGCACGATCGATCAGCATGGCGCGGGGCACCCGTCGATCAGCGCGCGTACCGCGCCCACCGAGGCGGTGCACGTACTGGCCGCGCGCGAGCTGGTTCGCGATGCCGCCTACGGCAGCCTGGTCATGTGGGGCGGCTGGGTGGTGCACGGCCTCCGCTTCGAGACCGTCCCCGGCCCCACCGTCCCCGGCCCCACCGCGACCGGCCCCACCGCGACCGGGCCCGTGCCGGCCGGTGGCGTTCCGGTCGGCACGGGCCCGGCCTCCGTGGAGTCCGCCGATGCGGCTTCGGCCGGCTCCGAGTCGCTGGAGCTGTTCGGAGCCGCCGCCGCGCTCGCCCGCCTCGTGCTGCTGGCACCGGCCTCGGTGGGACGTGTCCTGGGAGATCAGGACCAGGCCTGCCGGTTCCAGATGTGCGGGCCGGTGCGTTCGGACGGCTGCGACTGGGTGTCCGTCGTCTTCGGGGGATGGGTCGCGCCGGCAGCCGAGCGATCCGTTCCCGACCTGGCTCTGCGGCTCGTCGATCGGCACCCGACCGGGGATCTGTTCGAGCTGGGTAGCTCCTGGGTGCTGCTGGACATCGAGCTCGCCGAGGCCACGATCCGGACCCGCGCCGGATGCGTGCAACTGGACACCGACGATGCCGTCGGTCTGCTCACGGAGCCCTCGGGCACCGATCTCTGACGACCCGCGGCAAGCGTCCCGCCTGACCGGAGCGGTGTCCGGTGACGGGGCGGTGTCTGGTGACAGGGTTGTCAGCCGGCCGCCTGGATGTCGGCCTGGATCTCGGCGAGGCGGGTGCGCAACCGGTCGAGCTGGGTGTGCAGGTCGGTCAGGGTGCGTTCGTACGTCGGCCAGATCGACGCGCGGAATTCGGCGGCGGTGCGACCGTCCCAGTTCTCGGGCTCCAGCAGGACCCGGGCGGTGGCGCGCAGGTTGTCGAAGTGGGCCAGCAGCGGCCCGTTGATGATGCCGGCGAGATCGTCGACGGCGGTCGACGCCTGTGGCGTGGCCCGGACGGTGACGCCTGAGGTCGTGGTCATCGGATGCTCCTGGGGCGGCGGGGCGTTCGGACTTTTCGCGGACTGCTCCTGATGGCGCTGGTCGGAGCGGTCAGCTACCGGCCAGCGCGGTCCGCTGGTTGATCTCGGTCACGGTGCGGGCGAGGTCCGAGAGGTTCGTCTGCAGCGCGGACAGGGTGCTCTGCACCTCGGGCCAGATCTGCGCGCGGAACAGCTGCGCCTTCGGGCCCTCCCAGTTCGTCGGGTCGGCCAGGGCGTTCCCGCGGGCGACGAGGCTCGCCGTCGTCGTCTGGAGATCCGTGAGCCGCTGGGTCATCTGGCCGGCCGCGTGCTGAGCCGCGGGCGTGGTGACAGTGCGCATGAGTGGTCCGTCCGTCCGGGGTCATGGGGTCGGATGCACAGGCGGTAGGTTGCTGCCGGGAGATGGTCCTGATGTGATCCGATCGACAGTGCGATGTTACCTTTAGTGTCGGGTTGATGCATCAATTACGATTTCCCGAGTGTGGCGGTGGTCGGGCTTCTTCTTCTGGTGATGGTTCGACTACCTGGACGGGTGTGATCGTGCCGCGTCGGACCAGGAGCCCCCGCCCGGGTGGCCCCGGTCCGCAGACGGTTCGCGGTAGCCGGACGCCGAGCAGGTCACCGTCGGCGGGGCCGCCCGGAGAAAGCAGCAGGCCGTTCCGCGAGCGGCGGGCATCGACCAGGAAGCCACGGAACTGGCCGGCGAGATCCTCCGTGGTGCCGGCCGCCACCAGCCCGCCACCGTCGTGCCCGCCGCGCAGGAAGACGGCGAGCTCGTCACCGAGTGACGAGGGCGCGGCGAGCTCCGCGTCGTCGACCAGGACGACCACCTGGGCGGGCCCGCCGAGCCGCCGGAGGGCCTCGTTCAGCGGGATGCCCTCCACCAGCTGGACCACCGCCGGACCGCTGAGGCCACGCAGCGGGGACGGACGCGGGCAGATGACCACGAGCCGTGATCCCGCGGCGAGCAGGCCGCGCCCGATGCTGGTCAGCGTCGAGCTGCGCCCCGACCGGGCCGGGCCGGCCACGACGAACCCGGGTCCGTCGGCGTCGAGGTCGATGCCGACGGGTGCCAGCTCGTCACCCCCGACACCGAGGAGGACCGGGGCCCGCCGGCCCGACCCGGCCGTGCTGCCCGACCCGGCCGTGTCGCCGGGCTGTGCCGTGTCGCCGGGCCCGGCTGGGGCGCCCGGCTGCGGTCCGGTCGCGCGCAGCGCCGAGATCTCCCGCGCGCTGATCCGGGCGGGCAGGACGTCCACCCGGAACGGGCGCGGAACGGGCCGGCGTGCGGCCCGGCCGTGGGGCGTCGTCATCCGGCGCAGGCTGCCCGCCTGCGCGGAGCCGGACGGGTCGTCGACCAGTAGGGCGACCTGCAGCTCGACGGGCCCGGCGGCATCGTGCCACTCGGGCGCCACGCGGCCGGGCGGCCCTCCGACCAGAAAGCCGCGGCCGGGTGGCAGGGCGTCAGGGATGCGGGACCCGGCCAGGCCGGCCAGGCCGTAGTCGGCGCGTTCCGCCATCCGCAGCACCAGCCGTTGCTCCATGGTGGACGGCAGCCGGCCGGTGAGACCGCGCCGATCGGTCGTGACCAGGATCCGCAGGCCGACAGCGGGGCCGTCCCGCGCGAGCGCCAGCAGGCGGTCGACCGCCGCCGCCCCGTCGAAGCTCTCGAAGGCGGCCAGGAATCCCTCGTACCCGTCGAGCAGGAGGACCAGGTAGGGCAGCCGCGCGGGCCGTGCGCCGCCCGCGCGGCGGAACGGCACGTCCTCCACGCGGCGGTGGGTCTCGTCCTCCGCGCCGGGCGACGCGCTGAGCCCCTCCCCGAGACGTGGGCTGGAGGAAGCCCCGCCGGCGAGCCTGGCCTCGGCCAGATCGGCGAAGCCGCCGCCGGCGAGCACCTCCTGCCGCCAGGTGACCTCGTCCGTCAGCCGGGCGAGCAGGCGGTGGACCCGCTCGGTCTCGCTCACGCCGACGACAGCTCCGGTGTGGGGGAGGGCGGTCAGCGGCGCGAGGCTGTTGTTCCCGCAGTCCAGCCCGTACAGGTGGACGTCGGCCGGGGACACCGCCCTGGCGAGCGACCCGGCGAAGGTCCGCAGCACCGTGGACCGCCCGGAGCGTGGCGCCCCGAGGATCATCAGGTGGGACCCGTGCTCGAGATCGACCGCGAAGACAGGCTGGGCCTGGGCCAGGCACAGGTCGGCGAGCCCGAGTGGGACGGGAGGCAGCTCCGGCCCACCCGGGCCCGGGCCGGACGACCCGTCCGCGGGAAGATCTCCGATCGTGATCCGGGCGGGCAGCGGCGGCAGCCACGGCCGCCGCGGGCCCGGGACGCGGCAGATCCGGGCCGCCTCCCGCAGTGCCCGGGCCAGCGCGCGCAGGTCCGTAACCTCCTCGCCGCCGGGTTCCGCGGTCTCGGGCGGGAGGTCGGGCCCCGCCGCGATGCTCTCGGCGCGGGCGACGGCGTCAGCGAGGTCGGCGGGGGGCGGCCAGGGCAGCTCGATCACGACCGGTGCCGCGGCCGGTGCCTCGGCCCGGCGTGGAGAGCCACCGATCCGGCCGGCCTGGAAGGTCAGTGGGGAGCCCTGGCCGACCCGCACGATCGCCCGGCCCGGCGCTGAGCCGGGGAGGAACGCGGCGTCCGGCAGGCCCAGCACGTCGATGCTCTCCGCCTGGTCGGTGACCCGCAGCGCCACCCGCAGATTGGTGTTGGCCATGATCTCCGGTGAGACGACGCCCGCCGGTCGCTGGGTGGCGAGCACCAGGTGGATCCCCAGCGACCGGCCCCGCCCGGCGAGCCCGACGAGCCCGGAGACGAACTCCGGCAGTTCGCGGACGAGGGCGGCGAACTCGTCGATGACGACGACGAGCCGTGGCAGCGGCTGCCGTGCCTGGTGGGCGGGCCGCGGGGCCCGGCCGTAGTCGTCGATGTCCTTGCACCCCGCCGCGGCGAGCAACGCCTCGCGGCGGCGCAGCTCGGCACCGAGGGAGTCGAGGGCGCGCCGCACCAGATGTGGATCGAGATCGGTCACCAGCCCGACGGTGTGCGGGAGACGGGCGCAGTCGCCGAAGGCGCTGCCGCCCTTGTAGTCGACGAGGACGAAGGCCATCTCATCCGGCCGGTTGTGGACGGCCAGTGAGGCCACCAGCGACTGCAGGAACTCCGATTTGCCGGATCCGGTCGTGCCGGCGACCAGGGCGTGCGGACCGTCGCGGCTCAGATCGAGGCTGACCGGCCCCGCGGGGCACACTCCGATGGGGACCGGCCCCGGCGCGCGGTCCGTGATCCAGCGTGGGGCGAGCGCCCGGGCGGTCGGCGGGTCGAGGTCGAGCAGTTCGAGCAGTCTGGTCTCCGCCCGGGCGGAGACCGGTCCGCGTTCGTGTGGGCCAGGGTCGCGAACCGGTGCCAGCGCCCGTGCCAGTTGTTCGCACCAGGCCGCGGCCGTGGCCCCGGAGATCTCCGCGCCCACGGCGACCAGGTCGGGGCAGACCTGCTCGACGCCCTCGGCTCCCTGCCGGCGGATCCGCAGGCCGCCCGGTGCCTGCTCGACGACCGTGTGGCATTCGGGCGGCAACATCCGCGGATCACGTTCGAGACACACGACGTGGACGCCGACGAGTGGCCCGGAGCGCAGCACCGGGATCAGGGCCGCCCGCATCGAGGCCGCGCCCTCGACGACGACCAGCACGGCGGGAGCGCGCGGTGCCCGAACGGTGCCGGCACCCCCGGTGTGGGCCAGCCGAGTGTCGATCAGGCTCGCGAGTTCGTCGACGCGACGAGCCCGGCCTGGCTCGTCCGCCCCGACGAGGACCGCTCCGGGGGGCCCGTCGGGCGGGCGGCAGTGCGGCAGCCACCGCGCCCACTCCCAGCTCGCCGGGGACGCGCTCGCGACGACGAGGTGGACGGCGAGATCCCGCGGGCTGTGGGCCACGGCGGCCTGCGCCACCAGCCAGGACCCGACCACCCTGGCGAAGTCCCCCGCCCCCACCACCCCGAGGACCCCGATCTCGGGCAGCGGCACCGTCACCGGGACGTCCCGCAGCAGCCACCTGGTCTGGCGGCGGTGATCCGGCGCGGTGGGGTCGTCGAGGACGACACCGCCGGGCAGGTCGCCCGTGCCGACCCGCAGGTGGAGGAAGTCCGGGTCCTCGGGGCGCCGTTCCCAGAGACCACGGCGCGGACCGAGCGCGCGCAGCAGCGTCGCCGCCGGGTCCGGATGGGCATCGCGCAGGGTGGTGGCCTCGCGGTCGAGCGCGGCGGTGGCGTCCCGGTCGATCTCGGCCCGCGCCCGCTGGTACCCGGCCAGCTCACGCCGGTGCTCCCGAGCCGCCTGGCGCCGTGCCGCCAGATAGGAACCGAGCAGGGAGAGCGGCGCCAGCGCCGCGAAGAGAAGCAGGTAGTAGGCATGGAGGAGGACCGCCATCCCGGTCCCGGCCGCGGCCGGGAGGAGGGTTGTCAGTACCGGAGGCGGCGCGGGCCGCGGCGGAACCGGCGGCGTGGGGAGGTGGTACCGGGAACCGCCCGGGGCACGCCGCATCCGCGGCTCGCGACTGATCTCCAGGTACGGCCCGGCCGGAGCCGGCCTGAGCAGAGCGTCCGGCTCGTCGGGCACTGTCAGCAGCAGCCGCGCCCCGCCGACGCGCAGGGCGACCCGCGGCCGGGCACCGCCGGGTTCACCGGCCGGGACGGGGACCGGGCCGTCGCGGTGGCACCCGTCGATCCACACCGTCGCCCCCGCGCGCGGTGTGATCACGCAGGAGCCGTCGACGTCGACCCGCAGGGACAGCGCCCGCCGGGGCGTCGAGTGGCCGCGCAGCACGACGCCACCGGCCGGGTCGGACCCCACGCCGTATTCGCCGGGCATGAGCCGGTGCACCAGGCCGGCGCCGGGACCGCCGGTGACCCGGAGCTCGACCAGCCCCATCGGCTCGGTTCGCCCGGCTCCGGGCGGCGCGCCGGGCCCTCCGAGCGCTGCCCCGAGCGGTGATCCTCCGAGTGCTGCCCCGAGGGGTGCTCCGCGGCCGAGGACGGAGCCGTCGCGCAGGGGCGAGGCGTCCAGCCGTAGCCCGGGGTCGACCTCCGTGCCGTCGACGTGGATCGCCGCCGGGGGCTCGCGGGCACCTTGAAGTGTTCCGGGGGACCGCACCCGCCCCCGGCCGCCCGATCGCCGCTCGGATCCGGGCGCGCGCTCCGCCAGCGCGGCCGCGATCGTGCCCAGCGGCGTCGCGCCGTCGGCTCGGAGCAGCACCGTTCGCCGGGTGGCCCGGCGGCTGCCGGCCGGCGGCCCGGAGGGGGATACCGCGGAGGAAGACCCCACACGGGAGCGGGCAGGTGCCCGGCGGAGCGGGTCCGCGAAGCCGGTGACACCGATCGTGATCCACATGGCGGGCACGATACAAGCCGAATCCGACAGTGTGCTCTCTGTAACTTCTTACGAAGAGTCGCCTGTTTTCGAGCGATTCTGGCCACGGCTGCGGCCCCGCCGGGACTCGCGGGCCCGGGACCGCGCCTTCATGATCTCCTCGCCGGCCATCCTCACCAGCGCATCGCCGTCCAGCGGCCGGTGGACCGGGACCGGTCGGGCGGCGTCGAGGCCCACGGCGTCATCGGCGCGGGATGGGGCGACCTCGCCATGCCCCGAACGGAGCCCCCCACCGAACGCGATCCCGACGCTCGCCGTGACCCGGACCCGGTGGTCCTCCACGACCAGCGGGTCGACGAGGCAGGAGGTGAGCCGGTCGGCCAGCGCCACCGCGGCCTGGCCGGTCCCCGCGGTCGTCACGACGACGAACTCGTCCCCGCCCCAGCGGCCCAGCACCGCGCCGGGCTCCAGCACCTCGGCGAACCGCAACGCGACCGCGCGCAGCGTCCCGTCGCCGACCGCGTAGCCGAACCGCTGGTTGACCCGCGCGAAGGCGTCCAGATCGAGGAACAGGACCGCCACCGCGGAGCTCCCGGTCGGCACCGCCGCGGCGCCGGCCCCGGGACGGATCGCCTCGGCCGCGCCGCCCACGGCCGCGCCGCCCTCAGGCGCGCCGCCCTCGGCTCCCGCCGCGTCCGGCTGATCGGTCCGAACGGGTACCGTCCCCGTCTCCGCGCCGGGGACGCCCGCCTGTTCGGAGGATGTCCGCCGGCCGCTGTTCCTGGTCGTTTCGGGTGGTGCCAACTGGCCGGAAACGGCGGTCGGCGGCGCGGCCAGCGCCTCGGTTATCAGATCACGGAGAGCCGAGCGGTTGGGGAGTCCCGTCACCGGGTCATGGGTCGCGCGGTGGCGCAGCGCGGCCTCCCGGTCGTGGCGATCGGTGACGTCGTCCACCACGACGACCAGCCCGTCGCCGCGGCTGAGTGCCCTGATCCGGACGTCCAGCCAGCGCTCGCCACGCGGAGTGGTCAGCGGGATCTCGACGCGGACCTGGTCGCGGCGGTTGTCCAGCATCCGCCGGGTCAGCCCGGCCAGCGTCCGCAGCGGTTCCGCGCCGCGCCCGGCCGCCTCGCAGGCGGCCAGCCAGCTCGCCCCGGGGCGGACGGGGACGACCGCCAGCCCGGCCGCGGCGCTGCGCCGCCACGCGTCGTTGAGCCGGACCACCATTCCATCGGGTCCCAGCACGGCGATGCGTGACGGTAACGAGTCGAGGACCGCGGCAGCCACATCGTCGGTGATCACCGATTCTGATTCCCCTCCCGGGACGTCGAAGCCGCGGCTGCGCCAGGTTCTCCATTTCCTCCGGCAGCCGCGCGCGGGATCACCGCCGACGGCCCGGCCGATATCCGTGATCCTTGACGCCGGACTGTCGCCCCGTCCGGAAAAGGGTCCGGCGGAGTGTGACCGATGCTTTTCGGTAGTGTTCCGGGCGTCGAATTCTTGTGTCGGACGGCAAAGGAGTCGACGAATATCCTCAGCTATCTGGGGTGACCCGGTGTCCGAAATGGCATGGCATCCCGGGCCGCCCGACGTCTGGAGCGGCCCGGGTATCCGGAGCTGGGAGTCCCGCGCCGGAAACCCGTCCGTGGCGGAGCGGGAGTTCGGCGCGGGAGCGCGGAGCGGAGTGCGGGGCGGGAGTACGGACCGGGGTCAGGTCAACGACGTCCGCCGTCGCCGGCGAACTGCTCGGGGACCCATTCGGGTGCCCGCTTCTCCATGAACGCGCGCATGCCCTCGCGCGGCTCGGGTGACTCCTGCATCGCCCAGAACATGGTCTGGTAGTCGATAAGCCCGTAGCGCTCGTTCAGCATGCGCTTGACGTGCATGCGGGCCGCCGGGGCGGTCTGCAGGATCTCCCCGGCGGCCTGGACGGCGGCCGCGCGGAGCTGGTCGTGCGGCACGACCCGGCTGATCAGGCCCAGCCGCTGAGCCTCGGCGGCGTCGAAGCGGCGGGCCGACAGCAGCAGGTCACGGGCCACCGCGATGCCGACGTGGGCGGGCAGGACGGCCGCGTAGGTGGCGTCGGGGATCCCGCGCAGCAGCTCCGGGACCCGGAACGTCGCCTGGTCACTGGCGACCGCGATGTCCGCCATCATGGCGATCAGCAGGCCGCCGGCCTGGCAGATGCCGTTGACGGCGGCGATGACCGGCGCCCGGCTGTCCCGGATGGTGAGGAACGGCAGGACGTCCTCGCCGCGCAGGTCGGGCGGCAGGTTGTCGCCGGGCTCGGACCTGCTGCCGAGGTCGCCGCCGGGGGCGAACACGTCACCGGTGCCGGTGATGATCAGTGCGGCCAGGTCGGGTGAGCTGTTGACCAGCGCCACGGCCCGCTTGATGCCGAAGTACATCGCCGGCGTCAGGGCGTTCCGGGCTGCCGGCCGGTCGATCACGCACCAGCCGATGGCTCCGTCGCGCTCGAACCGCAGGCCCGCCGCTCCCAGGTCATCGGTCATGCTGCTCCTCCCTCGTGCCGCCGCCCGTGATGATGGCATGCCGGGGTGTCTCCCGGCGGTGCGATCACAGTGCGGCGGCTATCCGGCGCCACTGCTCGCGGGGAAAGGCCCGCGCGTCTTCGGTGAGCACCTGGAGAGCGACATGGTCGGCGCCCGCGGCGCGGTGCTCGTCGACCCTGCTCATGATTGCCTCCTCGTCGCCCCAGGCCACCACCGCGTCGAACAACCGGTCGCTGACGGAGGCCACGTCCTCGGCCGAGAAGCCCAGCCGGAGCAGGTTGTTCGCGTAGTTCGGGTGGGTGAGGTACCGGCGCAGCCAGTCGGCTCCGATCGAGCGGGCCTCCTGCCTCGTCCCACAGAGGATCACCGTCTGTTCCGGCAGCACGAGCGGGCCGGCGCCGAGCACCTCGCGGGCCCGGCGGGTGTGTTCCGGGGAGACCAGGTAGGGATGGATCCCACGGGCCCGGTTGGCCGCGAGCGCGAGCATCTTCGGGCCGAGCGCGGCCAGCACCCGACCGGTCGACGGCACGGACGGCCGCGCCGCGTCGAGCGCATCGAGGAAGGCGCCCATCGCGGCCAGGGGCCGCTGGTAGCGCCCCGGTTCGCCGGCGTCGACCACGTCGGCGTGGCTGACGCCGATGCCCAGCAGGAACCGTTCGCCATGCTCCGCGGTCAGCGCCGCGGCCCGCGCCGCGGTCTCCTCCGGGCTGTGCAGCCACAGGTTGAGCACCCCGGTGGCGACAACGGCGCGCCGGGTCGCTGCGAGCAGCCGTCCGGCGGTGTCGAACGCCGGGCCACCGGCGTCGGGAAACCACAGCGCGGCGAATCCCAGGTCGTCGAGCTCGGCGGCGGCGTCGGCGGCCTCGGCCGGATCCCCGAAGCGCAACAGCAGGCTCCAGATCCCGACTCCGCCGAGCTCCATGTCGTCCTTTCGTCGCCGTTCGGCTGGCGCTGGGCACTTTACGCCCAAAGCGGCACTGGGTGCCAGCATCGATATCGGAGGACATCTGTGGCGCTGTGCCCTGTACCGCCACCAGCAGCGCAGCCGTCGCCACCGTCGCCACGACTGCCGCTGTCGCCGCGGGCGGCGAGGCGGGCGGCGAGGCCGGGGCGTGATCCCGTCCGCACCGGAGCCGTCTCCCGGACGGGATCCCACCGGCTGCGATGAAAGCGCAGGTCAAGGCCTATCACGCAGTTGGATCGGCCGGATCTGGGTTGAGCGGGAACGGTCGGCTGGCAACCGAAGCGGCTGCGGAGTCGACGAAAAATAGGTGAAGATATAACTCGTGGCGACTTACCCGGCGAGTGGCCATCCCGGCCGCCGATTCCACCGCGCCCCCGACCACACGTGCGCCGAGGCATGACGCCGGTGACGCCGCCGGGCGGACGGGCGGGCGGGCGGACGGGCGAGCCCGGCGGACGGACCTGACGGCCGAACCCGGCGGATAGGCCCGGTAGGCGGGGGCGGTGGCCGGGGCCGTCGAGCCGGCGTCGCTTCAGCGGCACATTCACCACGGTGATCCAGCCGGGTTCCGCCGATCACGAACATCGACGAAAGGGTCGAAGATGATTCATCGCGCGCGATTACTCGTCACCGCTCTCGTCTGCTGTACGGGGCTTCTGCTGGGGGCCTGCGGGGGAGGCGGGGGCGATCCCGCCACCTCCGCGGCGGGGGCGACAGGCGAGCCGGTGGCGGGTGGTGAAGCGCGGGTCCTGCTGCTCAGCGAGCCGCGCACGCTGGATCCGGCGGTCGTCGGCAACGCCTACGCCAGCGGAGCCCTCATCGGGAACGCCCTGTACGGAACATTGATGATCAACGATGCGGCCGGCGGGATCCGTTACTCGATGGCGGAGTCGTTCAAAAGCACCGACAACGGCAAAACCTTCGAGCTGAAGCTGCGTCCGGGGCTGGTGTTCTCCGACGGCACCCCGCTGAACGCGCAGGCCGTGAAGTACAACTGGGAACGGATCAAGGATCCGGCCACCGGCTCGGCGAACCGGGCTGAGGCGACGATGATCGCCTCGTCCGAGGTGGTCGACGACGTCACGTTGCGGATCACCCTCGTCACCCCCGTGCCGAAGTACTCCGAGGCCGTCATCACCACGACGCTGAACTGGATCGCCTCGCCGGCGGCCCTGGAGAAGGGCGGGCCGGCCTTCGACCGGAACCCGATCGGCGCCGGACCGTTCACCCTGCAGAGCTGGGCCCGCCAGGACAACATGCGGCTGGTCAAGAACCCCCGCTACTGGGACGCGCCCAAGCCGTATCTCGACTCCCTCGTCCTGCGCCCGGCGCAGGACAGCAACCAGCGCTACAACACGCTGCTCACCGGCGGTGCCGACCTCGCGGTCGACTCGAGCTGGATCAACCTCGGCAAGGCCGACGAGGCGGGGCTGCCCGTCGACTTCCTGCCGGCCAGCGGCGGCATCCTCGCGGCACTGAACACCCGCCGCGCGCCGTTCAACGACGTGCGTGCCCGCCAGGCGGTCGCGAAGGCGCTGGACATGGACGCGCTGAACCTCGCCGTCTGGAACGGCGGCGCGCGGATGGCCACCACGCTGTTCACCGACTCATCACCCTTCTACTCGCCCACGCCGTTGCAGCGGACGGACAAGGTGGCCGCCCAGAAACTCTTCGACGAGCTCGCCGCCGAGGGCAAGCCGGTCTCCTTCTCGTTCACCACCACTCCGGCGTCGGAGAACCGGAAGATGGCCGAGAACATCCAGGCCCAGCTGAGCGCGTTCAAGAACGTGAAGTTCCATATCCGGGTCATCGAGGTCGCCGAGTTCTCGGCGCTGCGCACGTCACACGACTACGACGCTGTCCTCACCTCCTCGGTGTTCCAGGACCCCGACCCCCGGCTGCCGACGACCTTCCTCGGCGACTCGTCGGCGAACCTGTCCATGCTCGACGATCCCCAACTGGACGAGAGCCTGCTGGCGGGACGGACCGCGACCTCCGTGGCGGAACGGAAGAAGGCCTACGACCGCGTGCAGGCCCGGCTGACCGAACTGGTCCCGGCGATCTTCTTCGTCCGCGGGCCGCTCGGCACCATCTCGGCCAGGAACGTCGGCGGTGTCAGCCAGTACGGCCTCGGCTCGCTGTTGCCGGAGGAACTGTGGATCAAGCCGTAGCGCTCCGGCGGCGACGGCCGGTCCGCGACGACGGGGCAACGACGGCCTGACATCCTGACTGTCTGTAACCTGGCGCGCGCCGCTTACCGCCGGCGCGCGCCAGGGCGGCCCGACCGGGCAGCGGTGCCGCACGCGCCTCGTTTTCGCAGGTCACGCAGGTGATCATTATTCGAAAAACGGCTAGACGATTAGGCGTCAGGGGTATTTTGGCGCCGGGTGGCCGCCGCGGTCGCGACCCGAGTTCTGACTACTGCGGGTAGTGTGATTTGTGGCTCACGCCGTCAACCGATTTGCCTCGGCCCGCGGCGCCGATTGAATTTGCAGGTCACGGGCTCAGGGTGAAGGTGGGACGGGTTTCGAGGAGAAATTTCCTCGGTGTGAGCGGTGTACGTTCTGCTCTGTGTCCAGGGTGGTGGCTTTAGCAAGCCCGACAGGCGGAGTCAGGGCGATTCCGCCAGAAGTCCGGATCGTGCTTCATCGTGCCCTCGCGGTCTTACGCGCACATGCATTGTTCGGCTGTCTGTTGGCGCTGGGTGTGGCGATAAGGGCCATCGCCGTGGTTGGGTATCGACCCGCGCTGTGGTTCAACGACAGTCTCGAGTATGTGCACCTGGCGCTGCGGCCCGGGCCCTATGTGATCAGGCCGTCGGGCTACAGCCTGTTCCTGCTCGTCCTGCGACCGCTGCACAGCTTCGTGCTGGTCGTGGTGCTCCAGCACCTCATCGGCCTGGCCGTCGGAGTCGCCGTCTACGCCCTGTCGCGTCGCCTCTCGATTCCCGGGTGGGCGGCCGCGGCCGCCGCCGCGCCGCAGCTCCTCGACGGCTACCAGATCGCGCTGGAACACATGGTGCTGTCGGAGACCCTCTTCACCGGTCTCCTGACGGGTGCCGCGACGGCCCTCTCCTGGCGGGTGGTGTTACGCCCGCGGGCCGCCGCCGTCGCCGGCGTCTGCCTGGCCGGTGCCGCGGTGACCAGGTCGATCGGCCTTCCGCTCGCGGTCGCCGCCGCGGTGTGGCTTCTGCTGCGCCGGCCCGGATGGCGAACGGTCGCGGTGTTCTCGGCCGCACTGCTGTGCCCGCTCACCGGGTACTGCACCTGGCACCTGGCCGAGCACGGCACCTTCGGTACCTCCGGCAGCACCGGGATCTTCCTCTACGCCCGCACCGCCACCTTCGCCGACTGCGCGAAGATGAATCCGCGCTCTGAGCTGCTGGTGCTCTGCCCCGACGGGCCGGTGGCCGCCCGTCGGCCCTCCTCGGACTACATCTGGCACCAGGACACGCCGCTCTACCGCCTGCCCGGCGGCACGTTCGACCGGGACAAGGAGCGGCTCGCCCGGGATTTCGCGGTTCACGCCATCCTCGCGCAGCCGGTCGACTATCTCCGAACCGTCGGGCGCGACTTCCGGCGTACCTTCGAATCCCGGCTCGAGGACTATCCGAACCACGGAGTCGCGGAGCGCTATCTGTTCGGCGGGGCGACATTCCCGCTGGTGGGGCGCCCAGGGTTCGCGGCGGATCTGCGCGCCTACGAGCGGGGCCCCTTCGCCACCACGGCGCACGAACCGGCGGCGTCCTGGGCGGTCTGGTACCAGCGGCATGTCCGGATGCCGGCCCCGACGCTCGGCGTGCTGCTCCTGGCCGGCGTGCTCGGGCTGGTCGGGACGCTGTTCCCGACCCGGGCCGGCGTCCCGCGCGCCCCGCTGGGGCTCTTCGTCGTCTTCGGGCTGTTGTCGCTGTTGCTCCCGCCCATGGTCGCGGGTTTCGACTATCGGTACATCCCGCCGTCGTTCCCCTTTCTCGGGGGCGCCGCCGCGCTGGCCGTCCCGTCAGTCGCCGGCGTGCGCGTCGACCTCGCCAGACGTCGTCCTGTCAACACCGACCGAGTTCGACCTGGCGGGGCGCGTCGTGATGGTCAGCGGCGGAAGCGCCGGGATCGGCCTCGGCTTCGCCCAGGGCGTCGCCCGAGCCGGAGGTGACCTGGTCATCCGGCGCGCCGCCTCCCGACACCCGAGGGACGTGCCCGACACTCTCCCTGGCCGGTCGGAGACCGTCGAGCTGTGGCCGCTCGCCCAGGGTGAGATCGACGGAGGGCCGGACGGCTTCGTCGACGCCGTGTTCGCCGGTGCCGACTTCGGCCCCGGCACCGAAGTCGGCCCCGGCACCGGCACCGGCACCGGCACCGAAGTCGTCATCGGCCCCGGCGCTGGTCCCGGGGCCGCGTCGCGCGAGCCGCGGCGCGACGACTACGTCGGACGGGCGCTGCGCGGCGGTTTTCCCGAGGCTGTCCGCCGTACCGATCCCCGACGGCGGGCGCGGTTCTTCGAGTCCTACATCTCGGACCTGATCGCCCGCGACATCCGCCAGATAGCCGAGATCGAGCGGACGTCCGAGCTACGCAGGCTCGTTCAGGCGTTGGCCGCCAACATGAGCGGCCTCGTCGTCCCGCGCCGGCTCAGCAATGACCTGGATGTCTCCGCGTCGACGGTCGCCCGGCACATCAAGGCACTCGAACTGGTCTACCTCGTGCAGCGGATCCCCGCCTGGTCCAGCAATCTCACCACCCGGGCGGTCGCGACCCCGAAACTCATTCTCGTCGACTCCGGGCTCGCCGGGCACCTGACCGGAATGACATCGCGGCGCGCATCGCATCCGACGGCCCCCGTCGGCCCGCTCCTCGAGAACTTCGTGCTCGGAGAACTGGCCCGCCAGCTCACCTGGGCCGACGAGCCGGTCACCCTGTCCCACTATCGCGACCGTGACGGCAACGAGGTCGACGCCGTCCTCGAACGGGCGTCCGGCGAGATCGTCGGGATCGAGGTCAAAGCCGCCGAGACCGTGCGTGCCGAGGATTTCCGCGGACTGCGCCGGCTCGCGAACCAGATCGGCGATCGTTTCCGCGCCGGCTATGTCCTCTACGCCGGCGCCGAGGTCCTCCCCTTCGGCCCACGCCTGCGGGCTGCCCCGATCTCGGCTCTGCGGAGGACCGGATCACCCGTGTCACCAACCAGCTGATCCCGCTTCGCGGATGCGCCGAATCAGCGGATGTCCATCGTGTACCCGGCTCTGGTGCGGAGCGAGGTCCGTTACCGAGCCGGTGTCCTCATCACTGTCAGAAGATCACTGTCAGAAGAGGGTCAGTGGCTCGGCTGGTATCGGCCGCGGCAGCTCGGCGAGGCCGGGGACGCGGGCCCGGACCTCGTCGTGGAAGCGACGGGCGAGCAGCGGAGCGTCGGCGTTGTCCGGGGTGTGGATGAAGACGGTGGGTGATCGTCCTTCGCGCAGCCAGGTGACGGTGGTGTCGACCCAGTGCCGCCAGCCCTCGACCGTCCGGTCGGAGTCGTCCCGGCCGAGGTAGCGGACGATCGGCTGGTCGGTCAGCGCCAGTGAGCGCAGCGGCACCCGGGGCTTCTTCGCCCAGGCGTCCCGTTCGGCGTCGCTGGTGGGAGGGCTGCGGAAGAACGCGGTGGTGTCGAACGGAATCCATTCGGCGCCCACCGTGGCGAGTGCGTCCTCGAGCAGGCGCGCCGCCCGCGGGTCGGTGAAGAAAGCCGGATGGCGGACCTCCACCGCGTACCGGTGGGACGTGTCAAGCCGGCGCAGAAAGCGGGCGAGCAACGGGACATCGGCCGGACCGAATGCTCCGGGCAGCTGAATCCACAGGGCATGAACCCGCGGGCCGAGCGGTTCCATCGCGTTCAGGAAGGAACGAAGCACCTCGTCGACGTCGGTGAGGTGGCGTTCGTGTGTGATGACCTTCGGTAGCTTGACCACGAACCGGAAGTCGGGGTCGGTCTGCCGGGCCCAGACGGCGACGGTCTCCCGGGCCGGCGTCGCGTAGAACGTGGTGTTTCCCTCGACCGCGTTACACCAGGCGGCATAGTGCCGCAGGCGCTCGTGGGCCGGCAGCGGATGGGCCAGCAGACGCCCCTGCCAGGTCCGGTGAGTCCACATCGCGCACCCCACATGCAGATGCAAGACTCAGGCCCTCCGCTACTCGACCGCACTGTCACTCGACCGTGCCGTTGCCGGATCGTGCCGTCGCGGGACGGCGTCCGCGGCTGAACGATACCGCCTGGACCGAGCGGCCGAAGGGCCGTGAAACCGGTGTGTAGGGGCGGTGATACCGCCGCTGTCTAGCGTTGCCCCCAGCTCCCCAGCTCCCCGGCCACTGAACATCATGGAAGGACGACGCATGACAGCCACCCCCGCGGTCCGGGCCGACGGCCTGGTCAAGAGATTCGGCGACTTCCGCGCCGTCGACCGGATCGATCTCGAGGTGCGGCACGGCGAGATCTTCGGCGTGCTCGGGCCGAACGGCGCCGGCAAGACGACGATGCTGAAGATGCTGGCCACACTGCTGTCGATCGACGACGGCCGGGCCGAGATCTTCGGCGTGGACGTCGCCGCCCAGCCGCACCGGGTCCGCCAGCTCATCGGCGTGACCGGCCAGTACGCCTCGGTGGACGAGGATCTCTCCGCCACCGAGAACCTGTGGCTCTTCGGCCGGCTCCAGGGCCTGAAGGCGGCGGACGCCCGGGCCACCGCGCGCCGGCTGCTGGAGCAGTTCGGCCTGGAGGACGCCGCCGAGCGGAAGATCTCGGAGTTCTCCGGCGGTATGCGCCGCCGCCTCGACCTCGCCGCCTCCCTCATCACCCGACCACCGCTGATCTTCCTCGACGAGCCGACGACCGGACTCGACCCGCGCACCCGCGGCCAGATGTGGAACACCATCCGCGGCCTCGTCCAGGACGGCTGCACCGTCCTGCTCACCACCCAGTACCTGGACGAGGCCGATCAGCTCGCCGATCGGGTCTGCGTGATCGACCAGGGCCGCAAGGTCGCGGAGGGCACTCCGGACGAGCTGAAGACCCAGGTCGGTGACTCGACTTTGCAGCTTCAGCTCGCCCCCGGCGCCGACCAGGCGCTCGCCCGTGAGGTGGTGTTCCGGGTACTCGGCGAGGAGCCGGTCACCACCCCGGAGTCGGGCCGGATGAACGTCCCGCTCGATGTCGCGGACCGGGCCGCCGACGTGCTGATCGCGCTGCGCGAGGCCGCCGTCGCGATCACCTCGGTCAGCGTGGCGAAGCCCAGCCTCGACGAGGTCTTCTTCGCCCTCACCGGTCACGGCACGGACGCCAGCCACGGCAAGGAGGCCGGAGACGGCACCGGCGCCGCCGGTCCGGCTGGTGCCGTCCCCGGCCAGGACACGACCAACCCCGACCAGCCCCTCCTGGAGAAGACCCGATGAGCGCCCTCGTAGCCGAACCGTCCGCCGCGCGACCGCGATCGGCGCCGGCCGTCGACCCGGCCGCCGCCGTCGCCCGGACCCGGGCCCGCCCCACCCTGGGGGACACCGTCACCCAGACGTTCGCGATGGCGTGGCGGGCGCTGAAGAAGATGCGCCGCAACCCGGAGCAGTTCTTCGACGTGGCACTGCAGCCGTTGCTGTTCACCGCGATGTTCGCCTACGTGTTCGGTGGCGCGATCTCCGGCGACGTCGACAGCTACCTGCCGTTGCTGATCCCCGGCATCGTCGCCCAGACCGTGCTCACCACCTGCATGGCCACCGGCGTGCAGATGCGGGAGGACATGGACAAGGGCGTCTTCGACCGGTTCCGGTCGCTGCCGATGTCCCGGATCGCGCCGCTCGCCGGGCCGATGATGGCGGACCTGATCCGCTATCTGACCGCGGCGGTGCTGACCTACCTGATGGGCCTGATTCTCGGCTACCGGCCGGGTGGCGGTGTGCCCGGTGTGGTCGGCGCCGTCGTGCTCGCGGTCTTCACCGGCTGGGCGCTGGCGTGGGCGTTCACCTGGATCGGCACGCTGGCCCGCAGCGCCCGCAGCGTGCAGGGGATCTCGATGATGATCCTCTTCCCGCTGACCTTCCTCTCCAACGCGTTCGTGCCGGCGGACACGCTGCCGGGCTGGCTGGAGTCCTTCACCAAAATCAATCCGGTGTCACATCTGGTCTCCGCGACCCGTGACCTCGCCAACAACGGCGTGATCACCGCCCAGGTCGGCTGGACGCTGCTCGCCGGCCTCTGCGTGATCGTGATCTTCATGCCGCTGTCCGTCCTCAGCTACAAGCGGCACCTCTAGCCGTGTACTCCTCGGCGAGATGCTCCTCGGCGAGGTGTTCGGCGAGGTGTTCGGCGAGGTGCTCGACGAGGACGCGGGCCTCGTCGAGCACCTGCGCCGGGCGCCGGCCGGCGACGCTCGCCCGGACCGCCGCGAGCGTGCCGGGCGCGCGGCGCTCGGCGAGCGGCTCGATCCGCGACCACTCCATCGACGGGATCGTCATGCGGTAGGCGAACCGTTCGGCGAGCGCCAGCAGCCGGACCGCCTCTTCCGGCGCCATCTCGACCAGACCGTTCCCCGGTGCCCCCGGCTCGGCCCCGTTCTCCCGAAGGCCCCAGGCGCCGAGCGCGAACAGCATCGCCCCGTACACCGGGTAGTCGGCGCCGGTCTGCCCGCGCCGGAACGCCTCGACGCACCGGGTGAGGCAGGCGCGGAACAGGTCATGACCGGTGGCGAGGTCGTCGGCGGTGCTCGCGTGCCGGGCGAACGCGGACACCGCCGCCGCGTCGCACATGAGCACCCAGGGCTCGAGGCCGGTGGGTGCGACACCCGGCAGCCGCACGGCCCGCATCTCCTCCGCCGCGTTCACATAGCCGCGCAGGCCGGCGGCGGTGTCGCCGCGAGCGATCATGATCTCGGCCCGGGCGGCGGCTGTCATCTTGCCGCCCAGCTGCGGCCTGCCGTCCGGGACCACCTGGGCCAGGTACGCCTCGGCCGCGTCGAGCCGGCCGTCGTTGATCGCGGCGAACGCCAGCAGGACCCTGAGCTGCGCGGCGTCGTCGTGGGCGCCGAGCCGCTCCAAAACGGGCAGCGCCGCCCGGGCTTCGGACCGGGCGGCGGCGAGGTCCCCGAGCTGCATCGACAGCATGGCGAGCTGGGTGCGCAGCGCGGCGGTGATCCACGGGCCGTCCCGTGGCCCGGCCAGTGCCAGCGCCTTCTCGATGGCGACCGCCGCCGCCCGTGGGTCTCCGCTGTTCTCCCACAGGTGGGCCAGCCACATCAGCGCGATCATGCGCGTGTGCCGGTCGGGGTGGTCCGCGAGCAGTTCGAGTCGCGCCGCGACGTCCGCGGACCGGACCGGGTCGAGGATGAGCAGCACCCGCACCGAACCGGCCAGCCACGAGTGGTCCGCGTCCGCCGGGTCGAGCCGTGCCATCAGCTCGCGGATCCGCTCCGGGTACTCGTCGGTCAGGATGACCGTCGTCCGCACCACGGCGAGCCCGGCGGCCACGGTCGCCGACGCCGACGTGGGTGACGGTGTCCAGCCCTGCAGCGCTTCGAGGATCGTCCCGGCCAGCGCCATCATCCGGGTGTGGTCGCCACGGATCTCCCAGAACGGGTCGAGCACCGCCACCAGCCGCACGACCGCCTCGGTGCCGCCGTCGACCAGGGCGACCCGCAGCTCGTCGGCGAGGTTCGCCTCCTCGGCCTCGATCGCGTCGATCGCCGCGAACTGCCGCTCTCCGCACAGGTCCGCGCCGTGCCGGGTGGCGTAGCCGACCGCCCAGGCCCGTTGGGCCCGTCGCGCCGACGCCTGCTCGCCGGCCTCGGCCAGCCGCAGCCGGCCGAACTCGCGGACGGTCTCCAACATCCGGTAACGGACCCCGCCGGCCGACTCGCGCACGCTCAGCAGCGACTGGTCGACGAGGTTCCGCACGGCGTCGACCGGGTCGAAGGGCTCCGGACCGGCCCTCTCGCCGACGGGGCGAAGCTCAGCGGTGGGACCGAGCTGACCGGTGGGACCGAGCTGACCGGTGGGGCCGAGCTCGTCCGCGGGGTCGAGCACCTCCTCCGCTGCGTCGAGGGTGAACCCGTCCGGGAAGAGCGCCAGCCGGCGCAGCGAGCGCCGTTCCGGCTCGGCCAGCAGGTTCCACGACCAGTCGATCACCGCGAGCAGCGTGCGGTGCCGGTCCGGCGCGCCGCGGTCGCCACCGCGCAGCAGGGCGAAGCGGTCCGCCAGCCGCCGGTCGACGTCCTCCACCGACATCGCGCGGACCCGGGCCGCCGCCAGCTCGATCGCCAGCGGAAGACCGTCGAGCCGGTGGACGATCCGGCCGACCACCTCGGGGTCGAGCCGGACGGTGGGCCGGGCCGCGGTGGCACGCTGGCGGAACAGCTCGATCGCGTCGGCGCGGGCCAGCTCCCCGAGCAGGTAGACCCGCTCGGCGCTGATCGCCAACGGCGCCCGGGTCGTGGTGAGCACCCGGGCGTCCGCCGTGGCGGTGACGAGGAAGGCGACCAGCTCGGCGACCTCCTCGACGAGGTGCTCGCAGTTGTCCAGCAGTAGCAGGCTCGACCCGTTCGAGAGCTGCGCGGCGATGCGCGTGCGCAGGTCGGCGCGCTGGCCCGGGGACAGCACCCGGCGCTCACCGATCGAGTCGCGGACGCCGAGCGCGGAGCCGACCTCGCCGAGCAGATCCTCGGGCGCTGTCACCCCGACCAGGTGGACGACGTGCACCACCGGCAGCGAGCTCTCCCGGGCGAGCAGGTGCGCCAGCCGGGTCTTGCCGAGACCACCCGGCCCGACGATCGACACCACCCGGTACCGGTCCAGCAACGCGCGTAGCCGCTCGACGTCGCGCTGGCGGCCCAGCAGGGGAGTGGCGTCGTAGCGGATGCCGTCGCGGACGGGATGCTCGGCGGCGAGCAGATCACGCTGCAGCCGGGTGAGCGGCTCCCCGGGGCTGACCCCGAGCCGTTCCCGCAGGTCCCGCCGGTAGCGTTCGAAACGTTCCAGGGCCGCCCCCGGCCCGCGGACAGCGGCCTCACTGCGCAGTAGGTCGGCCAGCAGGCCCTCGTCGTCGGGCCGCTCCGCGTGGGCCGCCTCCAGCGGCCCCAGCGCCTCGGTGTGCCGGTCCGTCCGGCTCGCCGCCCGGGCCAGCAGCAGTCGGGCCGCCGCCAGGTCACGGCCGGCCGCCCGGCGCAGGTCGGCGAGCGGTCCCTCGTCGCCCGCCGGCACCGGTGACAGCGCCGCGCCGAGTTCCAGCGCCTCCCGGGCCCGCTCGGCGGCGGCGGACGGATCAGTCGTGAGGTGGCTGTCGGCCTCGGCGACCAGCCAGCCGAGCAGGCAGCTGTCGACCTCGGCCGAGGGCAGGTCGAGCCGGTAGCCCGCGCCGTCACGGACCACCGCGCCGCCACCACAGACCGCCCGCGTCCGGGAGACGACCACCTGAAGACCCTTGGCCGCGTTGGCCAGCGGCTCCCCGCGCCAGATCAGCTCCACCAGCCGCTCGGCCCGCACCGGGCGCCCGTGTTCCGCCGCCAGTGCCGCCAGCAGCGCCCGCGGCCGGTCGCCGACCACCGGGATGCCGTTCCAGTGCACCCCGTCCAGGAGAGTGAGGCCGATGCCCACCCCGGTCACTCTAGAGCGGCGACCGGTGATCGTCGCGGCGAAGGGGCGGCCGGACGAGCGGGACCGCCGCGATCGGGACGGGCTCGCCCGCCACCGGGGCGGACCCGGCCGGCACCACGGCCCATCGGCGGTCGCGCCGGTATCACCGGATGAATTCGCGGCGAATATCAGGCGATTGGTGGGCCGCGGCTCTCGCCGTGCGTGTGGAGGCCCATACGGTATTCGAATCGACACGTCGGGCCGGTGGGTTTTCGGGGGCGAGCGGAATCGTGAGCTGGCTGAGCGCCGAGAACATCGTGGCCGTGCTCACCGCGGCGCTCGGTATAGCGGCGTCCTTCGCGGTGGTCTGGTACGAGCGCCGGGTGCCGCGCCGCAGACGCATCGGCTATCGCGTGCAGATGGACATGCCCATCGGCGGTGACAACCACGACGGGCAGGGGCAGGAAAACATTCGGCTAGGTCTGTTCAACGACCTCCCTGACATGTCGGACGCCAGCCTGGTCCTCCTGCGGGTCGAGAACGACGGCGCACAGAGCGTCGCCGTCAACGATTACACCGGTGGCGACCTGCACGGTCTCACGGCCGTCTTCTCGGACCGTGTCGTCAGGGGTGTGACCGTCACCCAGCCCAACGCCGACCACCTCATGGAGCACTTCCTGCCCTCTCGGGGGATGCGGCACAGCGGCAACACGATCTATCTGCCGCGTGTCCCGCTCGACCGGGGCGAGCACTACAAGCTGCTGGTGCTCCTCACCGGCGGTAGCGTCGGCTGTGCCGTCCGCGTCGCCGGCGGGATTCAGGAAGGGGCGGTGAAACCCAACCGGAGCACGACGGTCGACGACAAGCCACCCCTGTTCAGCCGGCCCGCCCGTCTGATCACCATCGTGCTCACCCTCTGCGTCATGTTCCTGGCGAGCATCATCGTCGTGGGCGACGATCCGCTTCCGCCCATCGGCTGCGCCACGGGGCAGCTCACCGTCAACGGGTCGACGGCCTTCGCGCCGGTGGTGCAGGAGATCGCCGGCAGATACGAGTCGGACTGCCCCGGCTCGGACATCACCGTGGAGGCGCGCGGCAGCAACGAAGGCATAGAGCGGCTGATGGAGGCGGGTGGGTCCGGCAAGGAGTCCCCCACCATGATCGCCATCCATGATGGAATCCGTTCGCAGCTCGGCCCGGGGTTTCGGGGAGAGCGGGTGGCCGTTTCCGCCTTCGCCGTGGTGGTGAACGACGAGGTTTCGGTCAGGAACCTGACGATCGAGCAGGTACGCGGCGTCTACCGCGGCGACGTCGTCAACTGGAGCCAGGTCGGCGGCCCCGACCTCCCGATCCTGCTGGTGAGCCGCGATGCCAACTCCGGTACCCGTGACCTCTTCCGGCGCCGCATTCTCGCCGGCATGGGTGAACCCGCCTTCACCTCGCAGGACTGTGAGCACAGGAATTCCCCGCAGGACAAGGTCGTCCGGTGCGAGCTCAACAGCACCGAACGGGTACTGAGAAACGTGGCGGGGCTGCCGGGCGCGATCGGGTACAGCGAACTGCGCACCGCCGAGGCCGTCCAAGGGCTGCACACCGTGCGCATCGACGGGCAGGAACCGTCGATCGAGGCGATCGGGAAAAGCGTCTATCCGTTCGCGGAGGTCGAGTACGCGTACACCTACGGAGAGCCGCCCGCCGATTCGCTCACGTTGAGCTTCCTCGACTATCTGACGAGGGGCGGCGGGCAGAACGCCATCAGGGATCACGGCGACCTGCCGTGCTACAGCCCGGAAGGCTTCCGGCGTTGCCAGGAGGAGTCCTGAAGCTCCACCGGCCACGGTAGGCCGGCGCCGGCCGGAGCGTGGCGAGATCCGCGGCGAGCCGGATCGGGTCGTACTGCGCCACGTGCAGCGCGCTGAACCCGAGCCTGATCCGGCTGGTGACGGCCGCGACCGCCGCCGCGAGGGGGATCGGGGCCGGCCGGGCCCGCAGCGTGCGTGAGCCGACCGAGGTGAGATGGCCGTCGGTGAACCAGAGACTGTCGAAGCCGAGGGCCAACGTGCAGATGTCGCCGCATCCCCTCCGCCGGGTCCGCACCCCGCGGTTCACCGCCCTGTTCGCCGTCCCCGCGCTCCTGATCGCGGGCGCGGTCGCGTCTCTGCCGGGCACGGCCGCCGAGGCCGCCGGGCCCACCCCGAGTACCCAGACCGCCGCGCGCCCGCCCGCGGGGCACCACCCGCCGGTTCCGGCCAAGACCTACTTCTTCGTGAAGGGCAAGGTCGCCCACCCGGCCCGCCTCACCGTCGCCGACCTGGCCCGGTACCCGCAGTCCACCCAGCAGGTGACCTTCCAGAGCGGTGCCGGGCCCCAGACGCACACCTACACCGGGGCCAGGCTCATCGACGTCCTGACCGCGGCCGGCCCGGCCTTCCGCGCCGACGTCAAGAACGACCTGCTCCGCTACGCGGTTCTCGTGCGCGCCAGCGACGGCTACGAGGCGGTCCTGTCCTGGCCCGAGCTCGTCGACGGCTACGGTGGCACCCAGGCGCTGCTCGCCTCCACCGAGGACGGCGCGTCCCTGGCCGAGCAGGGCCCACGGCTGACCGTGCCCGACGACGCCAAGGGCGGCCGGTACGTCTCCGGGGTCACCTCGATCACGCTGGTCCGCGTGGGCGCCTGACCCGCGCGTTCCTCTCTGGCCCGCGCGCCGGCCGCCCGCGGGTGCCGGCGCGTGGGTGCCGTGCCGACAGGTCAGGTCAGGTCAGCCCAGGGCCGCCTGCTCGCTCAGCTGGTCGAGGTCGCCGCCGGGCGTGGCCGGGGCGCGCATCCGCCAGGCGTCGGTCACGAGCTCCGCCAGGCGCTCGACCGACACCGCCGCCAGGCGCACCATCACCAGGGGCAGGCCGTTGTGGCCCGGCACGGTGAAGAAGACGTCGGGCTCGCCGAGCAGGAGGGCCTGCTTTTCGGCCTCGTCGCCGACGAACAGCACCGCGATGTCGGTTCGGAGCAGGCGCGGCTTTCCCGGCGTGCGCTCGGGATAGGACCAGACGAAGCCCTTGCCTTCCACCCGGAAGTCAAAGCCCTCGCTCTCGATCTCCACCACGCGCGGCAGGGCCAGCGCCAACCGGTGCACGTCGTCAGAGTCAGCCATCGAGGTCTCCCCGAGAACGTGCCCGCAGCATGCGACGAGGCTATCCGCCGGCAGCCGGGAAAGCCTTCGGACGACTTGGCCCGGGTCGTCCGGCTGGCCTGTCCGGCCGAACGACCACCGTGACCCCGAGCAGGTCGGCGGTGCGGCTACCGCCGCGGGTGTCCGGACCCTGGTTCCGTACCACCTGGTCCCCGGCAACCCGAAGATCACCGATGAGATGTGGCGGGCCGCGGTGGCGCCGCGCTTCGCGGGAGAGATTGTCGTCGCGCGGGACCCGCACGTCGTGTGACACCTCGCGGCGGGGAGGCGGTCAGCTGACGGTGAGGCCGTTGTCCATGGTGTAGACGGCGCCGGTCACCGACCGGGCCTCAGCGGAGGCGAGGAAGGAGAACAGCGCGGCGACCTCGGCCGGCTCGGCCAGGCCGCGCAGGCCCGCCATGCGACGGGCCAGGTCGGGGTCCATGCCGGCCGGGAACGTCATCGCCGACGCGATGTTCGTGTTGGTGCCCGCCGGGGCGATGGCGTTGACGCGCAGCGGCGTCTTGAGGAACTCGACGGCCAGCGCCCGGGTGAGCTGGATGACGCCACCCTTGCTCATACAGTAGGCGGCGGAGTACGGGAGCCCCTGAATACCGGCGTTGGAGGCGATGTTCACGATGTTGCCACCGGTCTCCAACAGGTGCGGAATGGCGGCCTGGGCCAGGAAGAAATAGGCGTCGAGATTGACGCCCATCACCCGTCGGTACTGCTCCAGAGTCACCTTCGTGGTGTGCTCGGCCAGGTAGATGCCGGCGACGTTACCCAGGACGTCCAGCCGACCGAACTCGTCGACGCACGCGGCCACCGCCTCGACGCAGGCCGCCGGGTCGCTGACGTCGGTCTGCCGGACCGACACCGCGCCCGCGGTGAGTGCCTTCGTCTCGGCCAGCCGGCCCTCGTCGATGTCGAGGGCGAGCACCGAGGCACCTTCCCCGGCCAGCCGGATGGTGATCGCCCGGCCCATGCCTGACCCGGCGCCGGTGATGAGGGCGACCCTGCCCTCGAATAAATCCGCCATGACTGACTTCTCTCGTCGGGTGGGTGGCGCCAGGGTATTGGGACAGGCCGGCGGTCAGGACGACCGCTGATCGACGAAGATTCCGGGCTGGCCGGAGTGGATCTCGATCCACTCGGCGCCCTCGTCACCGGCCCGCCAGGCGTAGAGAAGGTCGGGCGTGAAGAAGCCCATGCCGGCCCCCACCCGCCGTCCACCGAAGATCAGCTCGCCGCGGAGGACGTAGTTCAGCTGATGGGTGCCGTGCCGATGAGACTTGACCTTCTCGCCCGGCGCGGCGGTCTCATGGTAGACGCAGAGTTCCGGCGACTGGAGAATTGCCCTCGTGACCAGGTCGCGGCCGAACAGCTCCAGATACTGCCGGGTCTCCTCGGAATCCCCCATGATATCCACGTTGGTACGGCCCGGGATCTCGTTGACGTCGAAGAAGAACTGCCGAGGCCTCTCCTCCGTGCCGTTCCGGTCGGTGTCGCCGTCCATCAGACCGCTCCTTTGCTGGTAAGTGCCGCCGGTGCCGTCACCCCGGACGGCCGGCGCGGCGCGCCCACGGTAACCGCGCGGGGATGGGGGACCTCCGGCGTACCGGCGAAAGGTCTGCCCCGAAGAAACGGGTCTGGATCAGGCGACGGCATCACGACCTCGCATTCACCGTTGCGCGGCCCGGATGCCTGAAGCGCCGAGACCACCGCATTGTTCCGTACCGGGAACAACCGTCTTGCTTTCAGCAACGTAACGACCTGGCGGTGGCGGTGTCAACAAGCTGGGCCAGAGCTGGAGTTCGGGTCGAGGTGTCTTCGGCGACCCCGTTGACATCGACGGAGCGGCACTTAGAGTGGTCATTTTACCAACCGAGCCGTTTGCTATGACAAACGAGGCTGCCGTGAAGCTGGATCCGCTGTACGAGGTGGACGTCCCGAAGCCGCGGTCGAGGCCCCGTCCCCACGGGCAGCGCGGACCCGTCTGATGCCACGGCCCGCCCCGGGGGTCGACCGGACGGTCGCGCTCATCACCTTCCTGAGCCGACATCCCGGCCGGCCTTTCGGGCTGTCGGAGCTGGCGCGGCGGTTGGAGCTGAACAAGGCGACCGCCCACGCGATGCTGGCCACCCTCAGCGACGCCGGCTGGCTGCTGCGCGACCCGGGAGATCGGCGGGCGCCCCCCGACCCGGCGGGAAGCCGACCCCGGGCCCGGCGTCGCCCGCTCAGTTACCGTCGGCGCGGGAACACATGCCTTGACGGTCAGGCCGCGGCCGGTACCGATGCCGGGACGGGGCCGGACACCCATGTCGCCACAGGGAGAGCCGATGGGCTTCTACGACGATCAGGTGCTTCCGCGGTTCATCGACCTCGTCCTCGGCAGGCCCATGGAGACCACCCGCGCCCGGGTCGCCGCCGGGCTGACCGGCGAGGTCCTGGAGGTCGGGTTCGGCTCCGGGCGGAACCTGCCGCACCTCCCACC
This sequence comes from Parafrankia discariae, assembly GCF_000373365.1. Lineage (NCBI taxonomy): Bacteria > Bacillati > Actinomycetota > Actinomycetes > Frankiales > Frankiaceae > Parafrankia > Parafrankia discariae. The sequence goes on along the minus strand of NZ_KB891231.1, from coordinate 7,840 downwards.
GGAGGTCACCCGGCTGCTCGCCGTGGAGCCCGCGGCGGTGGGCCGCCGGCTGGCCGGCGACCGCCTCGCCGCCACCGCCGTCCCGGTCGAGTTCGTCGGCGAGGACGGTCAGCGGCTTCCCCTCCCGGACACGTCGGTCGACCACGTACTGGTCACCTGGACGCTGTGCACCATCCCGGACGTCGAACGCGCGCTCGGTGAGATGCGCCGGGTGCTGCGCCCCGGCGGGACGCTGCGCTTCGTCGAACACGGCCGTTCATCGCGACCCGGTGTCGCCCGGTGGCAGGACCGCCTCACTCCCCTCTGGGGGCGGTGCCTCGGCGGCTGCCACCTGAACCGGCCGATCGACAGGCTGATCGAGAACGCCGGGCTCACCCTCGACACCATCGGGACCTACCGGATGATCGGGCCCGAGTTCTTCGGTTTCGCCTACGAGGGCGTCGCGTCCAGAACGGAGTGACCGGCGGGCACCGCCAACCCGCCGGGAGGTCATCCCGTCAGCCGGTCGTGTCCGTCAGCCGGCCGTGCCGTTGGCGCAGAGGCGTGGGCGGGCGACCTGGAACCCGGTGCCCGTGGGGTTGACCTGGACGAAGGCGTAGCAGTCGAGCGCCCCGGTCCGGTTCGTGGCCAGGTTGACCGGTTCGATCAGGCCGCCGGCGTCATAGTCGGCCACCGACTGCAGCGCGCTGATGAACCCTTCGCGGGTGGGGCAGTCGCCGGCGAGCTCGAGCCCGCGCACGAACATGTCGGCGTAGATGTACGCCTCCATCGCGAACTGCTGGTCCGGCTGGGTGGCTTCCGGCGCGTAGCGGACCATCGCGGTGCGGTACCGGTCGATGGCGGCGCCGCCGGCCTCGAAGGGGCGGAAGTACACGGGGACCGAGACGCCCGCGAGTGCCGGGCCCAGGGTGGGCAGCACGCCCCGGTCGTACCCGGTGAACGAGACGGTGGTGGCGAGGTTCAGCTTCGCCGCGCGTACGGCGCCCATGATCTCGGCGAGATCCTCGGTGGTCGTGAAAGCGACCAGCGCGTTGACCCCCGTGGCCGCCAGCTCCTGCGCCACGCGGGCCGGGCTGTCAGCGCTGTGCGCGTAGGAGATGGTGTCGGCGACGGTGAGCCCGACCGACTCGAAGGCGCTCTTGTACGTCTTGATGATGTCCAACGTGGACGCCGACGACCCCGTGATCACGATGCCGATCTTGCTGCCGCCGCTGTTCTGAAGGTAGCGGCCGATCGTCACCGGTGAGGCCTGGTACATGTTGGAGAACATGTTCTGGTACTGGCCCCAGGTCGGCAGAGCGAACCCGATGACGGGGACATTCTGCTTCGCCAGCTCCGCCGGTGCGCCACCGAAGGCGGTGGTGACCGTCACGAGGCCGAAGGTACCGCCGCCCCGGACGAGCTCCTGGGCGACGCGGGCGTTCTGGGCGGGGTCGTTCGCGTCGTCGCGCCACTGGTAGACGATCTTCCGGCCGTGTACCCCGCCCTCCTCGTTGGCCAGGCCGAACCGGGCGTCCGCGCCGGCTCGGGCCGAGGAGAAGGCGGCGCTGCCCACGCCCGAATCGGAGTACACCAGGCCGAGGTTCACCTCGTTGGAGGTGACGCCAGGGCTGTCACACACCGCGGCGTTCGTGACCCCCGGTGTCGAGGAACAACCCGTGACCGCCGCGACGAGAACCGCGGCAGCCACACCAAGTAACCCTGTCGTGCTACCTAAGCGCACCCGTACCCCCACGATGGATAGACGAGAACGGCGGAGGGCACCGATTCGGCGCATGAGCCTGCCTCCAATCGCCGGTCGTTCATTTCTCTAGCTCATCTAGACGATGTTGCAGGTCAGGATGGTAGCGACCCGCTCCGTGCGACGTTCAGAGGGGCGGGCGGGCCTGTCTTCGCCGTGGGTGTGGAGGCTCGAAGTCGATTGGTCGAGTCGGGCGATTTCCGTGCCGACTCGACAACCGGACTCTCTCCGTGGCAGGCGCAGTCAACGGTAGCGACCGCCGCCTTTGGACGATTTGACCGCATGGGAAGCTTTGTCTGACGTGTCCCGATCCTGGGTGCGCGGCTTCGTGTAGTTGCTGGTCAACTACTTTCCGCGCGAGGTTCGCGCGGGCTCCGCTCGAGATCTGACCGGCCCGTGCCGTCGCGAGTGGTCCATCTCCGCGGATGCGGAGAAATCATGACGAAGCCGCGCATCCACAACACGGACTGGCTTATGTTTCTGTCGCCGAGGAGTCCCCCCGCTGTGGGGAGCGTGAGAGGTCGGTGAAGCAGTCGCACGCTCCGGGGTGATCCTTTGGGTGGGCGGTGCGCCTCCGGTGCCGCTGGGCGTACTCGACCGCGTCAGGGCCGGCCGAGCGGTCAGTCGGTCGGCACCCGGCCGTCGGGCCAAGAGGTTTTGTTCGCTCTTTTCGCTGTGCAATAAATGTGCCGCCGAATACTGCGGAAACTGGCGCTCGTGCGCTCGTGCGCTCGTCGGATCACGGTTCGCAGGAAGTTCCATCTATCCGGAAAGAAGGAAGGAAATGGCGAGAAGATCTCTGGGGATCTGTTGTTCGCGGTGCTCGTCCTGGGTGCCGCGCTGGCCGTCGCACTGCCAGGAACCGCCTACGCGCCAAAGACTGTCACGGTGCGTGGCCCCCGCGCCACATCAGGGCCGGGCTCGGTGAGTTCGGAGAGCGCGAGCAACGCCAACTGTCGGACCGGTGGCGACACCGGCGACGTGGTCTCCGGCGTCGGGATCAATCAGACCGTCGGTACCGCGACAGCAGCGAATCCCACAGAAAGATCGCAACTCGACACGCGCCCAGGCGCACCACATCGTGCCCAGCGAAAAGCCAGCACGATCTACCACGTCCTGCCCAGCGGAGATCGCTGGGCAGTCAGCCGCGCACAGCGGACCCGTGCAGCCGGCTCCCCCCATCCGGCCCGCAGCCACGCGCCAGCGGCAGGCTCCGACCCACCATTAGGCCTCTGAACTGCAACGTTGTGATTCGCCAGCATGCGCAGGTAACCGCTGGGCACACCGCCAGCGGCCCTCCGCGGCAGGCTCCGCTGGCACCTCCAGAAGCCGACGGTGCCTCAGACCAGAGGTGAGATCACGCGGTCACGATCGCCGCGAGGGCGACCCGATGATCCTTTGCCCAGGGCGGCCCCAGCGTTGCCCGTGGTCCGCGCAGCACCTCATCCGTGCGCTCACCCAGTAGGCGGACCGCTTCAGCCTCAACGGTTCTCGGGTCGTAGAGATGGATCGTCCAGCCGCGGTTCCGCGCCACGTCGGCCAGCACCTGCCGGTACATGATGGCGTCGGCACGGCTCTCGTACGGGACGCGTCGTTGCACAGCGATGTCGACCGGGAAGGTAGCCGGCCAGGTCCGCAGCGAGAGCGAGATGATCGGTGCGGGCAACGCCGCGGCCAGCTCCTCCAAGGCCGCCGAAGCGGCCCGGACCACCGAGGCGCGGACATCGGCCACCAGGCCCGCGAGTTCGGTGTCGCTGAGTGGCTCCCCCGACCGGTGGAGCTGGTGAGGACCGCCAGCATGGTGGATCGGCGCCACCGGCATGCCTGGTTCGATCAACTCGATCCGCCGACGATCCACGACCTGATGGTCCGCCGTGGCCGTGACAGCCACAGCCCAGCCGAGATGATCGGCGGCGCCCAGACGCATGACGGTCATGGTGCCACCATGCTCGGGAACAGCCGCAGCGACCTCGAACAGGCCAGAAGGCGGCCAGGGCTTCGGCGCGTTCGGAATCTGCCCGGTCCCGACCCCTGGGACGCGCCATCGGCCAGCCCCGGTCGGGCGATCGCCCGTCTATCCATGAACAGGGCCAGGATCATCCCGACCGTCCGCAAGAGCACGAACCTGCCCACTCCCCGGGTCCGGGTCCGGTCCCGACCCGACCCGACCCGACCGGCCATCCGACCACACTCCGCCCGCCAACCGGACGGAACCCGACCAGGACCATCGGGAACGGTGCACCCGGCACGACAGGAACCGCTCAGAGCCGGCGGGTTCAGCAGGGCCGGCGAGGCGGAACCGGCGGGTCGCGGCCGCGGCCCGTTCCGCCGCCAGCCGACGGGCCGCGAACGCCAACACGTCCGACGACCCGGCGTCGAGGATATGGGCGCCCCGGTACGGAGACCGTACACAAATCGTCAAGTGTGCCCTGGTGTACTCGGGGCGCACGGTTCAGAGCAGGGGAGATGGAAAAGCATGTCGCAGCCCACTGTCGTTCTCGTCCACGGCGCCTTCGCCGACGCGTCCAGCTTCGCCCGGGTGGTTCCCGAGCTGCTCGCCGACGGCCTCGCCGTGGTGGCACCGGCGATCCCGAACCGCTCGCTCGTCGGCGACGCCGAGTACCTCCGGTCGGTCCTCGCGGCGATCGACGGTCCCGTCGTCCTCGTCGGCCACTCGTACGGCTGCGCGGTGGCCACCGTGGCCGGTGTCGCCGAGAACGTGAAGGCCCTGGTCTATCTCGCCGGCTTCGTCCTCGAGGAGGACGAGGCCCTGGGCGAGCTCCAGGGGCGGTTCCCCGACTCCGACCTGGGCTCGGCGCTGGTCACCACCCCGTTCCCGGGCGGTGTCGACCTCTCGGTCGATATCCAGGAGTTTCGGGCGGTCTTCGCCCACGACGTCGACCCGGCCGTCACCGCGGTGCTCGCCGTGTCGCAGCGGCCACTGTCAGCCGCGGTGTTCGGCGAGAAGGCACCCGCCGCGGCGTGGCGGACCAGGCCGGCCTGGGGCATCGTCGCCACGTCGGACCACGCCATCAATCCCGAGGTCGAGCGCTTCGGCTACCAGCGCGCGGGGGTCGACACGGTCGAGGTGGACTCGTCGCACCTGGTGATGTTCTCCCATCCGACCGTGGTGGCCGACCTGATCAGGACGGCCGTCAAGTCGGTGACGGCCTGACCTGCCTGACTGAGTGGCTGAGCGGCTGAGCGGCTGAGCGAGACGAGGAGGTCTGGTGGGTCCGGAGAACGGGACACCGCGGGATGACTTTCCGGTTCGCGTGCGCGACCTGCTGCGGGAACGCGCGGTGTGGGTGCTGCCGCTGGTCCTGGCCTCGGCCGTCGTCGCGTCGATGACCGCGCTGTACCTCACGTCGGCGGTGAACCCGCTGGCTCACGTGCGCGACCTGCCGGTCGAGGTGGTGAACGACGACCGCGGGGCCACGCTGGGAACGGAACACCTCGACATCGGCGGGCGGATCGAGACCGACCTGCGGACGAGCCCCGCGGTGTCCCACCGGTTACGGCTGGAATCCGTGACCCGGTCCGAGGCCGAACGAGCCATGAGCCGCGGGCGCGCGTACGCGACAGTCGTGATCCCGTCCGGCTTCACCGCCTCGCTCCTGACGCAGGCCGGTCTGCCGACGGCCGGTCCGCCGGCGACTGATCCGCCGACAGGCGGGACGACGGGCGGCGGGGCGATCCAGCTGCTGACCAACCCACGGGCCGGCACCCTGGGGGTGAGCCTGGCCACCGGCATCCTGCAGCCCGCTGTCGCCGCCGCCTCGCGGACGGTCAGCGGGCAGCTCACGGCGGCAGCCGGCACGGGGACCCACGAGGCCGCGACGACGGCGTTCCTGGCGAACCCGGTGACGGTCACGACCAGCCAGTTCCACCCGCCGCCCGCGAAGAGCGCGCTTGGCCTGAGCGCCTTCTACCTGGCCCTGCTGACCCTCATGTGCGGGTTTCTGGCCGGGACCATCCTGCACGCCACGGTGGACGCGGCGCTCGGCTACGGCGCCTCCGAGGTCGGCCCCCGGTGGACCCAGCTCCAGCCGAAGGCGATCAGCCGCTGGCGGACCCTGCTGATCAAATGGGCGATGGCGGCGGTGCTGACCGCGGTGGTGACCGGCGTGATGCTGGCGGTCGCGGCCGGCGCGGTGGGCATGGACGCCCCGCATCCGCTGCTGCTGTGGTTGTACGCGTGGCTGTGCGCGGCCAGCGTCGCCACCGGGACGATCGTGCTCTTCGCGGTGCTCGGCACCCCCGGGCAGCTGGTCGCCATCCTGCTGTTCGTCTACGCCGGCCTGGCCTCGGCCGGCGGGACCGTGCCCATCGAGGCACTACCCGGCTTCTTCCGTCTGCTCAGCGAGGCCGAGCCGCTGCGGCAGATCCTCGCCGGCGACCGGGCCATCCTGTACTTCGGCGCCCAGGCTGACGCGGGCCTGACCCGTGGCCTCGTGGCGGCCGTGATCGGCCTGTTCTGCTGGCTCGCCGCGGGCACCCTGATCGTCCGCTGGTACGACCGCCGGGCGCTGCACCGGCTGACTCCGGAGCTGCTGGCGTACGTCGATCGCGCTGTCCAGGACTACCGGCCCCAGGAACGGACCGACTGAGAACACGGACCTTTTGGCGGTCGCCCGTGTCCTCAGTCGCGGGTTTTCTCGGTCGTGGGTTTTCGGTGGCTTCGGGTTCTCAGGCTCGTTCGAGCACGACCACGGGGATCGTCCGTGCGGTTTTGGCCTGGTAGTCGTCGTAGTCGGGCCAGGCCTCGACCATCTTCGCCCACATCGCCGGCTTCTCCTCCGCGGTGGCCACGCGAGCGCGGGCGGCGAAGCGGTCGCCTTCGATCTGGACCTCGACCTCGGGGTCGGCCTCAAGATTGAGGAACCACGCCGGCGGCTCCGGGGTGCCGCCCTTCGAGGCGACGACGAGGTACGCGTCCTTCCAGGGCTGGAAGATCAGCGCGTTGGTGCGCGGCTGACCGGACCTGCGCCCCTTGGTGAACAGCAGCAGGACCGTCGTGCCGTTGCGCCAGTGGTACCCGTCGCGCCCGTCGGTCTCGAGGTATCGCTCCACATGAGGAGCTCCGTGCAGCTCCATCGCAGACGTCATGCCTCTATTCTGCCCGAGCCGGCGCCAGCCGAACGCGACGACGAACTCGGAACACCTCCGTTGGTCGACCCGCACCAGACGGCTGTCCACCGCGCGGATCGGCCCGATAGTCGCTGTCCTGAATCAACGGGACGGTTCAAGGCGTCCGCCCGTCGATGATGCCTCCGACGCCTCAGTTGGCTGCCGGCCCAGGCTTTCCGGTCTGGATGTTTTTGGACGCCCGCAGCCGCCGTGGCGGGTTGGTTCCAGGGATGACGTCGCGACCAAGGTGTTCCTTTATCAGGTGTTTGAGTTCGGCTCCGTTGATAAGGGTAATTCGATTGCGTTGGGCGAACTGCTCGCTGGTGCGGCTGAACCAGGACGTCGTGACCAGAACGCCCGTGGTGGCGTTGTGGTCGGTCATGACGCCGGTCAGGGCGTGGACGGCGTCGAGGCCGACGAGCCCGGTCCAGCGCTTCGCCTGAATCAGGCAGACGCCTCCGAACACAAGATTCTTCTGAGTCGCAACGGCATCGACCCCGCCATCCTTGGACGGCACCGTCCGCCAGGCTTCGGTTCCCATGGCCACGAACAGCTCCTTGACGAGGTGTTCGAACTCGGTAGGGCTGAGCTTCAACAGGTTGGGTCGGGAGTCCAGGTCGGCCAGTTCGTCGAGGCTGTCGGTGAACCGAAAACGCTTGAGATCGAATTCGATGAATGAGCATTTTCAAAGTTTGTTTTTCTAGATTCCCTCCTGTTCCAGGACGAAGACGGCCTGGGTGAACTCGCCGACCCGGCGTGGGCAGCCGCGGAAACGGCTGAGCACGCGCCAGTTCTTCAGGACCGCGAAGCCGCGTTCGCCGGGTGCGCGGGTGGCCGCGAGGACGCGGTTGCTCTCCTTGAGGCCGTCGGAAAGTTCGCCGTTCGCGGGCTTCTTACGGGGCACGAGGAGCAGATCGCTCTCGCCGCCGACGTAGCCCTTGTCGGCGTAGAGGTAGATCGTTTCCGCGC
>NZ_KB891229.1 GCF_000373365.1 Parafrankia discariae | reverse complement strand
CTTCCGGCCTCCGGGTCGCCCGTCGGCGGCTCCTTCATGCGCGCGAGATGGAACGTTCCCACGATTCAGGCAAAGCAACTCTGAAAAGGCTCAGTCTTCCCGCGCATACGACCAGTGGTCGGAGAAGTCGTCCTCGACACGGTGGGAGCGCACCGCGTCGAGGATCCCGCGTAGCCGGCCCTCGGCGTCGGCGTACTCGACGGTCATCTCAACAACCTCGGCAGCGTCAGCTTCCCCACACCACAGCTCGCAGCCCCTGCGGGGACTGCCCGCCACCATGTCCTCCAGGACGCTCCCATCCTCCAAGGGGACCAGCGACATCTCGGCGAGGGTGGGATCCACGAGCGGCTGGCTGCCGAGGATCTCCTGGATGGCGGCGGTTACCCCCGGCAGCCAGAAGTCCAGGTTGTGGGCCAACAGCCGGATCGGGTCGGACCCCGAGAAGGCCCGCAGGGCGGAGCCGGAGTTGAGGTGTCGCCACACCGTCGACGCCCAGGCCCGGGAAACCCGCTCTTCGAAGTTCACGGGGAGGAACCGGTCAGGTGAGACGAGTTCCGTGAAGTACGGCCACTGCCCGCAGCGCAGCGCCGGCAGCCCGTGGCGCTGGACGGCCTGGTACGGCAGCAGGTGAAACAGCGGCGCGTACTCGTAGTAGCGGCTGGCGGTTCTCGGCACGAACACGATGTTCACATCGCCGCGGTCGGCGATCTCCCACATGGCAGGCGGGAGATCCTCCTCGGCGAAGAACCGGCGCCGGAACTGGGCTGCTTCCCACAGCACGTTCCACCGGGAGACCGCCACCACCCAGTGAGCCCGCTCCTCGGCCCCTACCGCGGTCAGGGGCAGCGTGACGTACTCCGGGGGAGCAGGCACACGCGGACGGATCACCCGCCGGTAGAAGGGAGCCGCAGGCAGGTTTATCGCCCGCGGGTACAGCTCGGCGGTGATCTCCTCGGGATCCGCGAAGAACTCCTCGCGGTGGAACGCCTCGATCTCCGCGGCGGTGGGCTGGCGGTCGCGGGTCATCGGCCCCAAGTCCTGGTCGGTGGTGTCGGTCATGCCTACCTCACGACGCTCGGCGTCGTTTCCGTTCCACGTGGCGTCCGCGGATCTCAGCGGGGCCGCCGGCATCCGCGCTGTCTCCGCCCCCGCGATGCCGGCAGCGCAAAGTTCGGGTCCTGCACCATCCCACGGAACTGTTTCCCGATCTCCATCGTCTATGCTGTAGCAACTCACAGCACAGTTGATTCGGAGGTGGTAGCGATGGAGATGTACCGTGCTCGCGCGCTGGGGAACGGCCTGCGGACCGATCATCCGATCCCGGACCTGCCGTTCGTCGACGACGCGCACATCCCCGTAGACGACCCACAGAGGGTGGAGGCGGTCGGCCGGCGTCGAGGCAGCGAGATGTGGGGCCGACAAGACCAGGTACCGGAGGGCGGGTGGGTGGCGTTCACGACCGACCCGACGCGCCACGACCTGGCATGGGGTGTGCGCTGGCATCCCGATCACGGCAGGTCGGTGGTGCTGTACCACAACGAGGAAATGCCGTCGGTGCACAGCGCGCTGCTGGGACCGTCGTTGCTGTTCCGGGCCGGGGGTTACTGGTGGGACGGTGAGACCTGGTACCGGCCCTTGCAGGTGTGGGACCCGGCCGCGGAAACCTACCTACGCCGACCGGTGCCGGGCGCGACGGCGATCAGCGCGGCGGATCTGCTCGCCGGCGGCGGGAACGCCGCCCGGGGCCGGGTGCTGTCGGTGGACGAGGTCACGCTCGACGCCGGCCCGGCCAAGGGATGGCTCGACGACCTCGCCGTCTGGGCGGCCCGCCGCAGCGCGGATGACCGTCCGCTCGATCGCTGCGTGGTGCGCCTGTCCGCCCCGGAACTCGCCGGTGACCAGCTCCTCAGCCAACGCGAACTCGCCCTGGCCGCCGGAGTGGCGGCGTCCACGGTGCGCGCCTACGTCGCCCGCGGCGAAGGAGAGGTTCCCCTGCCCCAGGCCACGGTCGGCGGGCGCCACGTGTGGGCCCGCCCCGTCGCCGAGGGCTGGGCCGAACGCCGCCGCCGTTCCTCCGAAGGCCTGACGGAGGCGATGAGCTCGACCCACTACGGGGAGCAGCACCCCCCGGGGGTGATCGACGTGTGGAAACGGTACGCGCAGACCTTCATGTCCCTGCTGTGGGACAACCCCGACCGGCGCCGACGATGGGCCCTGCGCTGGCGTAACCAGGCCGCGGTCCAGGACCTCGCAGAGAACCTGAGCTGGACTGTCGCGGCCGGGCTGAGCAGCAGCCAGCTCATCCCCCTGGCCGATCTCGCGATCACCATCCGGCACGCGGTGCTCGACGAGTTCGCCACCGGGCAGGAACTCGACCGGCAGATGGACCCAGCCCGTGAGGCGATCTTCTACGGGATCGCCCCGGCGATCGCCCGGATACTGGACTGGCTCATCCGCCATCATCCCGTCCTGGCCGCCTCCGCCATCGCCGACATCGTCGGCGAGGCCGAACGACGCCTGCAGGTGCCCCGCGACGTCAGCGAGGATTCCCTGCGCACGGCCCTCGCGCTGGACGGAAAACTCGATGACGACGACTACACCGAGTTCTTCAGCCGGGCCCTGACGCCCGCGCACAGCTGAGGGAGCGCGGCCTGCTGGCCTCGGCCGCCGGCCCGGTGCCGGTCGTCACCCGCGACCAGCAGGCCCCAGCCTTCGAGGAGGACGGCCCGGTGTGAGGAAGCGACCGGGCTGTAGTGGATGCGACCGTCCGAAATCGACGGGAAGGAGGATGTGTCCCGGGTTCGGGGAAGGCCGTGTACGCGATCATTCCGTCGTGATGTGGGTGCGGAAATCCGCAGCGGCGCGGAACAGAGTGTCGAGTAGGCCGGGCGCGATGCGGTCCTCGGTGAGGGTCAGGTACCAGCACCGGTCGCTCTCGTCGTAGGCAGCGCCGCTGTCGTGGATCAGATCGAGCTGTGCCTGCCACCGGTGAGGGCTGGCGGGAGCGGGGACGATGCGCAGCCGTGTTTCCCGCTCGTCGGGCGCGGGGTTGCTGGAGGTGGGGGTGACGGGGATCGGGGGAAGGTCTCTCTCGACCTGCGTCCACAGCAGGGTCACCCACTGGTGAGCGAGGGCTGCGTCCCAGCGGCGCGGTGGCCAGGTCCAACGAGACAGGTAGCCGTGGGACTTCGCCGCGGTCAGGGCGTCGAGGAGCCAGACGGCGCGGGCCTGGTCCTGGTCGGCGCCTGCGGCCCGCAGGAGACGGATCGCGCGGTCGGCGAGTGCGGCGCCGGCGGCGTAGGCGTCCACCTGGTCGCCGGTGGCTCCCTCGGCGAGCCGGGTCCGGTGCCGCCTCCGGCAGACATCAGCCGCCGCGCTAAGCCGGCCGATGTCGGCGCCGAGGTGGCGCAGCAGGATCTCGGTGTAGGAACGGGTGACCGGTTCCCGCCGAGCCGGTGTGTTCCGCAGTTTCGGGAGAATGCCGAGCCCCAGCCCCCACAGGGCCGTTTCATCACAACTACGGACGTTACCCGCCTCAACCGTCATATTCGGCACCGTACGACGCGACGTGGTGACGCGGCGCCGGTATCCACATGCGGACCTCGGTTTGGCGACACGCAACGAGGCCAGCCCACGCGCGGCACTCACGCCAGCGCGGTAGCGTCCCGGTCGCCCTCCTCGGGCAACCACACACAGACGGCCCGCCTCCCCCAACCTGCCGGGGGAGGCGGGCCGCTTTTCGCGTGCCCCGCTTCTCTCCCTCGTGCGAGAGGGGCGGGCTTTCGCCGGGTCCGGGGCCTGGCGGCGCGCCGTGGCGGCTGCTGGGGCCGTCCGGGCGCGCCCGGTAGTCCGCCGTTGCCACGGCAGATACGGCGATGCCCCACCTGTGGGTCCCCCCGGCGGGTGGGGTTTCGTCGCGTCTGGGCTGGTCGCGACACGTGCGGTGGCTGGCCAGCTGGTGGTGTCCGGCGTGGGGTTCGGCCCGGTAGCCTGCTGGCGCCCTCCCGGGCGCACACGGCGGGGCCCTGCCTGCAAGGGGAACGCGGGCGGGGCTTCGTCATGGCAGGCGACACGGGCCGTGGTGTCGGTGCTGGCGGCGTCGGGCTGGGTAGCCTGCGGCGGCCCGGGCGGCGCAAGCCCCGCTCATCCATGACGAGTGGTGAGCGGGGCTTCGTCGTGTCCAACGGTCTGCGACACGGAGCCGGCATCCCTGGTGAAGTAGCGCCGGCCGGGTTGGACGGGCACGCCCCCAACCGGGATGCGGTGCTCGGCTCAGCTGTTGAGGCGGATCGGCATCAGCAGGTACCGGTAGTCGGGGATCTCCCCGTCGCCGGTCTTGCCCGTGAGGATGGCTGGTTTCTGGGCGGCGATCTCGGGCTCGACCGTGGCGAATCCGAACCGTGCAAGGTCACCGTCGATCGCGCCCAAGGCGTCGGTCAGGTACGCCGGGTTGAACTGCACGGTGAGCTCGGGGCCGTCGTAGGCGACGGCCAGCGTTTCGGACGCCTGCGCCTCCCCACCGGTGCCAGCATCGAGAACGAGGTGGCCAGGGGTGAAGGTGAGCCCGACCGGGGCGGTGCGGGAGGCGACCAGGGAGACACGCTTAACGGCGTCGGCCAGAGGTCGGATATCGACCTCGGCGGTCAGGGGGGTGCTGTCGGGCAGCAGCTTGCGGTACGGCGGGAAGGTGCCTTCCAGTAGCCGGGTGGTGGTGATCCGGCCGGCGACGTCGAAGCCGGCCAGCGCCGGCTCGCCGCTGGCCCGCCCCTCCGCCTTGATGGCGCCGACTGCGGCGATGGTGATCCGACCGTTGCCGGCCGCGCGGGCGATGTCCGAGAGGGTGCGGGCGGGGATCAGCAGGGTCTGCGCCAGGTCCGCGCCGGGGACGGGCTCCCAGGGAATGGTGCGCACGGCGAGCCGGTACCGGTCCGTGGCCGCGAGGGTCAGCGTCTCGGGGCCGAGCTCCAGGCGGATGCCGGTGAGCACCGGCAGGGTGTCATCCCGGCCCGCGGCGATGGCGACCTGACCTACCGCGGCGGCGAACAGGCCGGCGTCGACCGTGCCGAGCGTGGGCGGCATCGCGGGGAGCGCCGGGTAGTCCTCGGCCGGCAGCATCGGCAGCCGGAACGCGGCGGATCCGCTGGTGATGGCCAGGCGGGTGCCATCCACGGCCAGCTCCACGCGGGCCTTCGGCAGGGCCTTGACGACCTCGGCGAGCATCTTGCCGTTGACCAGCGCCCGGCCAGGCTCGACGACGCGGGCGTCGGCCGCGGCGTGGGCGGCCACCTCGTAGTCGTAGGCGGAGACCCTCAGCGCGCTGTCGCCGGCTTCGAGGAGCAGGCCCGCGAGGACCTGGAGCTGGGTGGTTGCCCGGCCAGGGAGGGTCCTGGCGGCCCACGGGACGAGATCAGCGAGAGAGTCACGGTCGACGGTGAGACGCACCCTTCTATTGTGCGCCTCGTGCGAACTGATGTTCGGGTGCGACCCAGTACCTCAGATGGCGATGGCAGCGACCCGGTGGCCCAGTTCCACCACAAGCCCCTCCCGCGTCCAGGGCGCCAGTTCGGCAGCCAGGCGGCGCGCACGATCGTGAACCTCGGCGTTCGGAGCTGCCGCTACGACGTCCAGCGCGGCGAGGGTCGAAGCGGCAGCGGCGGCCGGATCGGCTCGGTCCTGCTTCAGGCTGCCGGACGCGACTGCCAGATGAGCGAGCGCCGCCCCTTGGCACGGCCCTTCAAACGCGGCGACAGACCGTCTGCCGGCCTCGATCGCGATGGCGGCTCGCCCCGGAGTGCTGGCCGCGGCCAGTGCGGTGAACAGGTGCTCGTTGGCCTCTCCCCACTCGATCGCCGGGTGGCCGACGGTGGCCGCGCGCATGCCGTCCAGCATCGCGGCGAGCGCCGTGTCTGCTCGCGCATACTGCCCGGCGGCGGCGGCGGCCTCCGCCTCGTAGCCGGCGAGGCGCGCTTGGTCTGCCGGGTCGGCGTGGCGCCGGCCGTCCGCGGCAATATCGGCGGCGGTCAGGGCCAATCCGGCGTCTAGGGCCTGCCAGGACCGGATCCCGGCCACCCGGGCTCGCAGCACTGGTTCTCCGGCGGCGGTTGCGTGGACCTCCGCGATACCTGCGAAGACCCGGGCGAACTTTTCGTCGCCCGCGAACGAAGCAAGGGTGGATAGCCCTGCGGCCAACGTTCCAGCGAGCAAGGTCAGCTTGGGGACGTACGACGGGTGCACGCGGCGTTCGAGAATGGACTCGACTGCCGTCCATGCGTCAAAGGCGGGAGGGAACAGGTCTGCCGGGTTCGCGGTTGTCCGGCCGCGTTCGAGCGCGAGAAGCGCGGCCTCGGCGTCCGCAACATCCGTGATCTTGGGGCGGTAGGTCTGGAGCTGCTCGTCCACCTTGCCGGCAAACGCGAGAACGGCTGCGGCGCTCAGCCCCCCTGCGTTGAACAGACGCCTGTCCGTTGGACTCACCTCCCCTGTTCGTTCCACTGTCTGCCCCAGCAGCGGGGGCAGTCCACCCAAGCCGGGAAACTCCCTTGCTGCCATCCGGGTGAGGCGGATCTCTTCGTCCTCACGGCGCGCCTGGACCCATGCTGCGAACACGACACCACCTGCCCGGAGTCCCCGGTCAAGCGCGACGATCGTCGCTTCGGATGGGATAGCCCACATCCGCCCGCCGGGTTGGTGCCCTTTCGCGGCGGCCGAGAACGCTTGGCGGGGGATGCCTGTCTGGTGCTCCAGCCCTGTGAAGGTCGCCTTCCGGCGCTTCCGTAGATCGTCGATGACGGCGATGAGTTGGTCGAGGGCGGGGCGCGGTTCCGATCCGGATCCAGTGTGCACGGTGGCTCCCCTCCAACCGGCCGTCTGGCTGTGTGTATCTGCATTGCATGTGAGTGCCTGCATTGCAGGCTGTCTGCTGCCTGTTGCGCAGTGTGTCATAGGTCATGCGCGGCGGGACACACGCCGGCCACCTCCCGGACCCGAAGAGGAGCGGAACGTGACACCACCGGACGCCCCCGGGTCCGCCGGCCGGATGCCCGCCGAGGGCCACCCGTCCCACCGCGACCCGTCGCCACGCGCACAGCGACGGTCCGGTGTCGGGCTGGACGAGGTGGCCAGGGCGGGGAGGGAGCCGGTCATTTCGGCCGTTGACGGCGCTCCCTCCCCACCCCTCCCGATCCGCATCCCACACACAACGTGGCCGGCGGGAATCCGCCGGCTGTCCAGCAAAGGCCGCGGGCATGTTGTCCGTCCGGTCAGCAGCCGGGCAGGTGCGGCCGAGCAGACGTGGACTGTGGTTGTGCTCGACACGGACGGCGACCCGCGGGAAACCGTCACCGGGTTCTCCTCGCTGGATGCCGCCGACGCCTACGCCCAGTTCGACCCGGACATCCTCCGCTGGACGTCGGTGCCGTCCCGGCCCGCGATCCCAGATCGCCCGCCCGGGACCTGAAACGGGGGGCGCTCTTCCCCACGCGGCCCGTCCACCACCCCGCCCGCGCCCGCGCGACCGTGCCGCCCGCGCGACCGTGCCGCGGGCGGGGTGGCCCCGCTCGTCGCCTGCTCCGGTGCTGACCCGATCCGTCGGGGCAGGCGGCCCTACCAGGAAGGATCGCCGTGGATGTCCCGTGCTCTGCTCCGGACGCCGACCCGTTGTGGCAGCAGCCCTCCAACCCCCATCCCACGGCGGTGGACGCGGTCGAAGTCGCCCGAGGCCCGGCCCTGGTCCTCATCCGGTCGTCGCTCGGCCGGGTGCCAGTCGGGGTGACCCCGGGGGCGTGGGCGAGCTTCGTGGCCGCGGTGAGGGCCGGCGAGTACGAGGCAGAACCGGTAGCTGATTACCGGCCTGCTGGAATGCCAGGAGTCGCCCGGACCGCGGCGGCTCGCACGCATCGGGAGAGGAACCTCAAGGATGAGCCTCGGCACCATGAGTAGTGAGAACGAGCGCCTCCGTAACACGATGGTCGACCTGATAGCCGCCGATCATGCGGGGAAGGGTCTCACTCTGCGGCCCGAGGTGGAGGCGGCGCTGCGGACCGTCCCGCGCGAGCTGTTCACGCCGGGCCTTCCACTGGAGAGGGCGTACGACGCGAACACGGCGGTCTTGAAGAAGATGCGCGGCGACGAGGCCATCAGCTCGGTGTCGGCGCCGTACCTGATCGCGGAGATGATCGGCCAGGCCACAGATGCGCTCGGCTCTCTGGAGGGCCGGCACGTGCTGGAGATCGGCAGCGGCGGCTACAACGCCTCACTGGTGCGGGAACTCGTCGGCCCGACGGGGTCGGTCACGACCGTCGACATCGATCCCGAGGTCACCGAGCGGGCGGTCGCCTGCCTGGCGACGGCGGGCTACACCGACATCACGGTGGTGTGCGCGGACGCTGAGCATCCGATCATGCCGGCCCGTACCTACGATTTGATCATCGTCACGGTCGGAGCGTGGGACATCCCGCCCGCGTGGCGTGATCAACTCGTCGACGGTGGTGTGTTGGTGGTGCCGCTACGCACGTTCGGGATCACTAAGTCCTATGCCCTGCGGCGCCGCGGGGACCGCCTGGTCAGTGAGAGCCACCGCCAGTGCGGATTCGTTTTCATGCAGGGCGATGGGGCCCACGAGGTGCGGTACATCGACATCGCCGAGGGTGTCCATCTGCGGCTGGACGAAGGCCAGCAGGTCGACCCCGCCAGGGTCGCTCGTCTCCTCGAAACACCCCGGGAACAGGCCTGGGCCGGGGTAAGTCTGCCGCCCCGTACCACTCTGATCAACCTGGACCTGTGGCTGGCGACCCGTCTGCGCCGCGAGGCAGGCGAGTTTGTGGTGCTGACAGCGCAGGAGGCGGCCATCAAGGCCGGCACAGTCGTGCCCTCCTGGCGTTTCGGTACCCCAGCCGTCCTCCGCGACGGCGCATTTGTCTACCGCTCGGACCTGCACTGGACCGATCGGCGATTCGATCTCGGCGCATGCGCTCACGGAACCGAGGCCGCGGTGGCGGCCGGGCGGATGGTCGAGCACATGCGTGCGTGGGTGGATGCGGGCAGCCCGGCTCCGGTGCTGCACGTCCTTCCCGCGCACACCCCGGACGGCGACCTGCCGGACGGGGCGGTTCTGGACAAGCGGCACAGCCGCCTCGTCCTGACCTTCACCTCCACCGAGAAAGGAACTCCCTGATGGACGAGTTCGACCTGAACCTGAACCTGGTCGACGCCGGGCCCGCGGCGAGCGGCCACGCCACCACCACCAGCGACGAGTGCGGCTCCGGCAACACGGACTCGGACGCCTGCTCGGGGGGCAGCGGCAACTAAACCCCACGCACTCGTCGGGTCCGGCCCCATGGGGCCGGACCCGCCCTCCTTCGCCCATCCCGGAACGCGGAGCGAGAGATGTTCCAAACGGCAGACGCGGCGCTGATCAGGGCTGCCTCCTACCCTCGAGACCTGCGGCTGCCTGCGTGGCCCGACCTGTCCACGGAGAAGCCCGACCACTGGCTGGAGTGGCTGCGGGAGGTGTGGGCGCTGCCCGACTTCGCTGCTGCCGTCGGGTCGGCCGCGCCGGACCTGGCCGCCCAGATCACCCGCGCCCTGGCCGAGGGGCCGCCTCACACACGCAGGCTCCGACGCCTGGTGGAGACCACGGTTCGGTATCTGCTGCGGTGGACGACTCGGGCGACCCCGTTCGGCAGGTTCGCCGGAGTGGCACCAGTCGCGATGGGCCCCCGCGCGACGGTCCGATGGGGGGAGCGGCACCACACGGTCGCTCGCCCGGATGACCGCTACATCGCCGAGTACACGGGCATGGCCGAGCAGGACCTGGCGACGCTGCGCACGGTCACGGTGATGACGAACTCCCTGGGATACCGCCGGGGCAAGGTCTGGGTGCTGCCCTGCGGCCGGGTCGAGGGGGAGCGGGTCTGGGATGTCGAGGTCGCCCTGACCGGGCCGGTGCGGATGGCGGTCGAGGCGGCCGGCGTCCCGATCCCGTTCCCGGAGCTGGCCGCGAAGGTGGCCGGCGACCCGGCCAACGGGAAGGCGGCCGAGAGGCTGCTGGCAGCGCTGGTGGACGCGGGGGTGCTGGTGTCGGCGATCCGCCCGGCGATGACCGTGACTGACCCGGCCGCGCACCTGGCCCGCCACATCGCCCTGCCCGACCCGGACGATCGGATCGCGGTCGATCTGCGGGTCGACTGCTCGGTGACATTGCCTCCCGCCGTCGTCCGTGAAGCGCAGGAAGCCGCCGCCGCGCTCGTCTCCGTCGCGTCACACCTACCGGGATGGGCCGCCTACCACCGGGCATTTCTCGAACGGTGGGGGCCGGGCGCCGCCGTGCCTCTGCGCGACGTCCTGGATGTTCTCGGGTTCCCCGCCGGCTACCGGGGCTCACCGCGCCGTGACCCGGCCGTGTTCACCCCCCGAGACAAGATCCTGACGTCGCTCGCCCAGCAGTCCGCCATGGACGGCTGCGCCGAGGTGGTGCTCGATGACGATCTGATCGGATCGCTGCGCGGCGGCGATGACCGGCCGCCGATCCCGCACACCGAGCTGCGGTTCACCCTCGCCGCCGAGACACCACAGCACCTCGACCGCGGTGCGTTCACGTTGACGGTGGTGAGTGGGGCCCGCCATGCCGGAGTCGCGGCTGCCCGGTTCCTGCACCTGCTCACCCCCGCCGAGCTGGACCGGTTCCGCGGCGCCTACGCCGACCTGCCGACCGCCTTACCTGGCGCGGCCACCGTGCAGGTGTCCGGGCCTCCGCTGGACGCCCGACTTGCCACCGTCGCCCGCGCACCCGAGCTCCTGCCCGTGCTGCCCGTCGGGGACTTCCACCCCGACCCGCCGTGGACGCTAGACGATCTGGCAGTGGCCGGCGACGGCCAGCGGCTGTGGCTGGTCTCGCGCACCACCGGGCGGCCGGTCGAGCCGCTACTGGTCAACTGCGTGCGCCTCCCGACCGCCCAGCAGCCACTCGTCCGGTTCCTCACGGAGATCTGGACGGCCTGGACGGCAATGTGCGCCCGGTTCGACTGGGGGCACGCCCGCACGTTGCCGTTCCTGCCACGGGTCCGCCGGGGCCGATCGATTCTGCACCCGGCCCGCTGGACCGTCCCCGCCGAGGCGTTACCGGCCCGCACCGCGACGTGGCGGCAGTGGCGGGCGGCCTGGTACCAGCACCGCGAACGCCACGGGCTGCCACGGCAGGTGTTGATCGGCGACGATGATGTGCGGCTGCGCCTCGACCTGGACGAGAACGCCCACCTCGTGGTCCTGCGCAGTGATCTCGACCGGCACGGGCGCGCTGTCCTCACCGAGGCCGGCGGGCCCTCAGGGTGGATCGATGGCAGGCCCGCCGAACTCCTGCTCACCCTGACCCGCAGGTCACTGGGCCACCACCCGACCACCCGGCCGGTCCGTCCCGCCAGCACCCTCCAGCACCGGCCCGGCAGGTCACGCTGGTTAGACGCCCGCCTCTACGGACACGCCGATCACATCCTCGCCCGCCTGCCCCTACTCCCCGGACTCCCCGCAGGTTGGTGGTTCCTGCGCTACCCGCACCCCGAACCCCACCTGCGGCTGCGTATCCCGCTGCGCACCGCCCAGTTCGCCGACGTCGCCCACGATCTCGCCCGGTGGGCGGAGCAACTGCACGATGACAGACTGCTGGCCGATTACACCCTGGCCACCTACCGGCCGGAGACCCGCTACGGCCATGGACCGACCCTCGCCGCGGCCGAGGCGGTGTTCGCCGCCGACTCCCGCGCCGCCCTCGCCTGGACGTCCGGCGACCGCCAGGCTGGCACCGCAGCAGGGATGCGCGCCATCGCCCAGGGGTTCACCGGCGACGGGGCGCGTTGGCTCGTCGAGCACGCACCCCACGGCGGCGGGCCCCGGCTGGAACCCGCCCAGCTCGCCGGGGCCCGCCTGCCCTACGGAGACGAGGTTCTGGCCGCGGCGCTGGCCGCCTACCGGGCTCTCGCCGCCCGAGACGGTCTCGACCTCGACCAGGTGCTGGCCGACCTGCTGCACCTGCACCACGCCCGCATGATCGGTCCCGATCTCGCCTCCGAGCGGCACTGCCTGCGCCTAGCCCGCGCCCTCGCCCAGACCACCCTCGTCGGGAGACAGCCGTGACGGCAGGCCAGTCCCTCGGCGACGGAGCGGCCGGGATCGCTCTCCTCCATCTGGAGACCGGTGACTGGCCGGCAGCGTACGCGGCGCTGGAACAGGCCGTCGCCGGCGGAGTCAGCGTCGCCGAGCCGGCCAGCCTCTACTACGGCGCTCCCGCCCTCGCCTTCGTTCTCGCCGGCACCGACCGGCCCGGCCTCGCGCGAGCGACCGCGACCGCCGCAGCAGGGACCGCCACGCTGACCCGCCGCCGTCTCGAGGCGGCCCACCGGCGCATCGACCAGCACCAGCGCCCGCCGTACGCCGAGTACGACCTGATCCGCGGCCTGACCGGACTCGGTGTCGCGCTGCGCCGCACCGGCGACCTCGACCTGCTCCGCGATGTGCTGACCTACCTGGTGCGTCTCACCAACCCGATCGACGGCCTCCCCGGCTGGTGGTGCTCACACGGCCCGCACCGCGACCAGCCCGTCCCGGGCGGGCACGGAAACCACGGGGTCGCCCACGGCATCACCGGACCACTCGCTCTCCTGGCCCTCACACTGATCGACGGGGTCACGGTCGACGGACACGCGGGGGCGATCAGCCGGATCTGCCGGTGGCTGGACACCTGGGAGCGGCAGACCAGCGCAGGTTCGTGGTGGCCGGAGTTCGTCACGCTCGACGACGTGGACCAGGGCGAACCGCGCCAACCCGGCCCACTCCGGCCGTCGTGGTGCTACGGCACCCCTGGCATCGCCCGCGCCCAGCAACTCGCCGCCCACGCCCTCGACGACGCCGCCCGCCAGCGCAACGCCGAAGCCGCGTTCACCGGATGCGTCAGCGACCCCGCGCAGGTCGGCCGTCTCCTCGACCGCGGCCTGTGCCACGGAACCGCCGGACTCCTCACCGCCGCACGCCGGATCACCGCCGACGCACTCACCCCGATCCCGCTCGGACCACTGGCCCGCCTGCACCAGCAGACCACCGCCGCAGCCAACGAACCCTCCGGCTTCCTCACCGGCGCGGCCGGCGCCGAGCTGGCCGCCGCCGGGACCACGACCTCGTGGGACGCCTGCCTCCTACTCTGCTGACCGAAAGGCCCAACCGATGGACGAGACCCCCTGGACGCAGGTGAACATCGCCTGGCCCGGCCCCGACCGTCATCAGCGTGAACGCCAGGCCGTCGACCACCTCGCCCGCGTCCTGCCCGCCGCCGAAGCCGACGGCCTCATCACGGGCTGGTTCTTCATCCGTAAAGGCTCCTGGCGCGTTCGCTACCTGCTCGCGCAGGATTCGACCGGCCGTGACCCTTTGCACCCCATGCTCACCGACGGGGTCGGCTGGACAGCTGACATCTACGAACCCGAGGTGCATGCCTTCGGCGGTCCCAGCAGCATGGACACCGCGCATGCGCTGTTCCACCACGACAGCCGCCACCTGCTCGCCTACCTCCACGGCGACCCCGTCGACCGGCGGGAACACTCCCTCGTGCTGTGCACCGCCCTCATGCGCGCTGCGGGACTGGACATCAACGAGCAAGGCGATGTGTGGGCACGGGTCGCAGCGCATCGCTCCGGCCTGACCGAGACGCCGGCCGACCCCGAGGTGTGGGCCTCGTTCACCAGCGGCGTCCGTCGCCTTCTCCTCGGGAACGCCCGTGCGGACCTCCTCGGCCGCGAGTGGCTGAGTGCGTTCGAGGACGCGGGCAGAGCGCTGCGAACCCTGCGGGAACGCGGCGACCTCGCCCGCGGGATACGCACGATCATCGCGCTGCACGTGATCTTTCACTGGAACAGGCTCGGGCTCCCCGCGACCACGCAGGCCACCCTCGCGCAGGCAGCGCAGCAAGCCGTTTTCGATGATTGGCCGACTCGCGCTGCTTTTTGACGGAGCATCCGACAGCGGCCCCGTACCGCGCGCGGCGGCCCGGCGCGGGGCCGCTGTGGTCATGCGCGGAGGGTGTGCTCCAAGGCGACGCAGATCCCGAGCAGGCCCGGCCCCGGCGTCACGTCGGAGATCACCCTGCCCGCCGGTACCCGGCGCAGTGCCGCCGTGAGGAGTGCGGTCGGGGTGCCGGCCCGTACCCGGATCACGTCGCTGAGGCCCCTGGTGCAGAAACCACCGTCGGCCGCCGCGTTTTCAGGGGCCACGGTGATCGAAACCGAGATGGCGTTCCCGCCGCGGGCAATGCC
The DNA here is from genome assembly GCF_000373365.1 of Parafrankia discariae. Classification (NCBI taxonomy): domain Bacteria; kingdom Bacillati; phylum Actinomycetota; class Actinomycetes; order Frankiales; family Frankiaceae; genus Parafrankia; species Parafrankia discariae. Next base: position 35,173 of record NZ_KB891229.1, on the reverse strand, counting down.
GACGAGGGTGGTTCCGGCGCCGCAGCGGTCGAGGGCGTCGGCGAGCTCGGCGGGCAGTGTGCCGCGGTCGCACTGGACCTCCACGCCCTCGTCGCCGATCAAGATGGTTGGCGACGTTGCTTCAGCGATTTCAGGTGATACTTGAGACATAGCGCGGAGTCCTCCCGTAGGCGAGGTGTCCGGGCGACAGTCGGCCCCGCACGGTGCGCGAACACCGTCGCGGGGCCGCACCATTTGCGGCCCGGTGACAGACCACTCACGCTAACCGATCTGCCGTACGTCGTACAGCGCGTCTGCGGCATACGCCGTACGGCCCTAGCGTCCGCTGCATGCCCACGTTCCCCGAGCTGCCTCCGCTCGTTGACACGGCGGAGGTCCGGGTGATGCTGGGCTGGGGGCGAGGCGGGGAGCCGGTTGGCCGGTCCGCTGCGGCCCAGGTGGTCAATGATCGCCGCTTCCCGGCACCGGTGATCTCTCATCCGCCGGAGGAGCCGGACCGGCCGCGGGAGCGGCTGTGGCTCCTCTTGGACGTCGACCGTTGGATGGACCGAAACCGGCCGGGCTGGCGGGCGCGCCGTCCGGCCGTCGACCCGGCGGTGCCAGAAGACGCCCCGACGACGCGAGCGCACATCCGCGCAGCGGTCGTGGACTGACGTCAGCCGACCAGTGGCCCCGTATCACCCTCGTGGGTGGGTGCGGGGCTGCCGCCTGCACCGAATCGGCGCGAAAGGTGCAGGCGGCAGCCTGATCACCCTAGCCGGCAGGGCGTACATGGAATACTCCAAGTGAGGCATACGGCGTACGCCCCTAACGTCGCCGAAATGGATGCCACGGGGTGGGGTGAGCTCGTCGACTCTGTGGACATCCGGATCATGCTCGGGTGGGGGCGCGGAGGCGAACCCGTCAACCGCTCCAGCGCCGCGAAGGTCATCAACGACTACCGGTTCCCGAGAGCTGCGATCTCCCACCCGCCGGACGAGCCCGACCGCCCGCGGCTACGCCTCTGGCGGCTCGCAGATGTTGAGCGGTGGATGGACGTCAACCGGCCGGGATGGCGCACCCGCCGGCCGGTGGTGGAGCCTCCGGTACTGGAGGATGCGCCAACAACGCGGGCGCAGCTACGGGCGGCATAGAAAGGGGCCCGGCGCCGATCGGGGGATTCGGCGCCGAGCCCCTGTGTTGCGTAACGGGAACGATGCAGCTTGGTGACCTTTTTGTCGAGGAGCCAGTAGCGGAGTTGTCAGGATGTTGCGTTCTGTCGCCGCGCATGTCCCGTCCTGCCCGGGTTGCTACCCGCTGGCCGGCGTGCCGGCGGCGAAGTACAGGTGCAGCCCGCCGCGGGGGGTGCGGACGGTGAATGTGTTCGGCCAGGGGGCACCGTATGCCGCGCAGGTCGCGGCGAATCCGGCGATCCCGTCGGCCTCGCCGGGGTGGCGGTCGAGGTCGAGAACGACGATGTCGGAGGCGCGGCATCCGACCCCCAGGGTGCCGGCCGCCGCGAGCTGGGCGACGCGGCCCGGGTCTTTGGTGCAGTGACGCTGCCACCCGGGAGCTGGCCGGCGGCCGCCCGGCGGCAGCGGGAAGAGAGCCAGGCCCCGGGCGGCCGCAGTCAGGGCCGCGTCTACGCCGCTGGTTCGCACACGCACTCCCCGTACGGGTCGTCGGAGCCGCCGGCGCCGCACTCCGGGCAGCCGTCGTCAGTGCTGCAAAAGCAGGACTCGTCGGGTCCGGCACCGCATCCCAGGCAGCCACCGGCGTCCACGAACGCAAACGCGGTCATGGTGGGGTGTCGGGTTCCCTCGTAGATCCGCAGGGCGCCGCCGTCCTCAGGGCGTTCGCCCCATGGCAGACCAGGCAGCTCCACCGTGCTGTCGAACTGCTCGCCGCAGGTGTCGCACTGGTAGGTGTCCTCCCAGATGGTCTCGCAGAACAGCGAGCCCGGGTACCGGTCGACGTGGATCAACAGGCCAGGGCAGCCACCGGCCGCCTCTGCCCGCGGGGCACAGGCCGCGCCGTGCTGGCACGGACCCGAGCAGCGGCACGGCCGCGCCGCGGTGACCGGCCGCCACGCCGCCTCCGCACGGGCACGAAGCTCCGGCGCCGCGTCGCCAGGCAGTACCCGACAGCCCAACTCGTCGACCGTCACGTCGGACTCGTCGGGGTACGGGGCCAGCAGACGCGGGTCGGGAGCGGACACGCCCGCGGTGGCGCGCTGGTCAGCCAGTGCCCGGGCAGCGACCGAGTACGGCTCCCCGGTGACGGCCGCGCGGGCGCGGATCGCGGCTTTGCGGGCCTTGTCGCTGGTCATCATGTCTCCGCGGCGGGACGTCCCACGCTCATCCCGCTCGGGGTCGATGACGAGCGGTGGAGCACGCGAGTCGCGGACCCTTGTCCTCGTCGCCTCGCACGGCGCGGCGTGGGCGCGAGGCTGCGAGACTCGGAGCAGGCCGGCGTGACGGCCAGCTCTATTGTAGGCAACACCTACGACGCTTCCGCCTCCTTCCCGCCGGTAGGTGATTTAGGTGAGTTCGTCGAGGGGTCGGACCGGGCCAGTGACCTGGGCGCGGACCTGGCGGATCATCCGACCGAGCTCGTCGAGCAGACTTCGTTTCGTCGCCCCGGATGCGATCCCGGCGGCGACCGTCTCCGCCGCGTGATGGATGAGGTCGTCCCACCGGTCGGCGGAGATCAGATCCCGGCAGGTCGCGCACACCGCCCACGGTTGGTTCGCGGAGACCAGGAACGGGGGTATCCGGATCTCCCCGGCGACCGGCAGCAGCCCCACCGCGGGATCGGCGTTGCAGAAGTCGCATCGTTGCCGCGCCGACACGTCGATGTTGTCGACGGGCACGGGCATGTGGTCACCGTCCTCGACCTGGCCGGGCGCGTGTATCCAGATCTCCGCACTCAGTAGTTGGAACAGAACCAGCGGCCGGGAACAGACAAGGCAGAACTTGCGACGCATGACCGATCACCTGCTTAAGTCGTGGCGGATGAAGACGCCCGCCGCGGCAGCGCAGATGGCCGTGGAATCTGCTGATCCCTGCCGAGCGGGCGACGGTCAGACGCCGCGGGGGCCGCGGGCCGGCCAGCCCTTCAGCCCCTTGGGGTCGGCTGCCGTGGCACTTTCCTCGTCACCCGCCCGGCAGGGGCAGCATCCACGTCACCCATGTACGCGAAGAACACCGATCAGACAGATACACGACCGGCGCCGTGCCCTCGATCGCATGCCGCCCTACGCCCAGGCCGGCTGTCCCGCTCGTGCGACGGAGATCGAAGGCTCCCGGTCGACCTGTGAGCAGCTCCCTGGTTCAGGGTGCCGGTTTCGGGGAACGGCCAATGGGCGAGAAGCGAACGGACGTAGTGACGGCGGTGACGAGCGAGCGCGGCGTCGCCGCGCCATGCAGGACTCCGCGCATGCCGACCGCAGCGCAAGGCAGCCGCCATGCGGCCGGTGTTCGAAGTGGACACAGTCAAGATCGTCACCGACAGTCCGCGTATGTAAACAACGTTGACTATCTTTAAACGGACGGACCAGCGGGCGTCGGGCTCGAAGCCGATGAAGGTCGGTTCCGCTGGGCTTACCGCCGAGGAGTTCCTTCGAGGGTGAGGCGTACCGTCACCAGGTCCCCGTCAACGCCGACAACCTCACCCGGCCAGCAGGTGCCCTCATCATCGCCGGTGGTGAGACGTGTTCCGACGGACGGCGGCGGCCCGGTCCACCCGAAGTCCGCCCTGGCGATGGTCGTGGTCGTGGGGGCACCATCCTCGTCGAGTGTGATGTCGTTGAGGTCGACCCACAGGTAACTCACGCTGCTCCTTGTCGACGAACCCGACCCGCCTGGGACACAGCGCCGGTCGGTAAAATGCAGAGACGAGTGCCGGGCACACTCTCGGTTGTCGCCTGACGGTCTCGCAGGAAACCTGGGGTACGCACGCGGCGGGCGGCCGAAAGCACTGCCGGCTCACGGATATGCAGGAAGCGGGCAGACCCGCGGAACGGAACAGCGCTCCGGATTAAACGTATGTTCGTACGTATTCAGGTGGTGGGCGATGCCTGTGGGAGCGCACGGCGGGATGTCGTCACGAGCTCTCCGAGATCGCGGACGTCGGAGAGCTCGGACCACCGGCTGTCCATCTCCTTCCACATCGTCCCGGCCTGTTGGATCACGGTCCGGTTGGGGCGCCCCTGCAGGGTGAGCAGTGCCGTCCGTACCGCTTCCGCTGCCTGCTCCGGATCAGGGCTCTGTCTGCGCAGGTAGGCGCGGGCGAGGGAGTTGTACTTGCCGCTGACCTGAACGACATGGTCAGGTCCGTTGGCGAGCTCCAGCTCCAGGCCTTGGCGGGCATGCCGCTCGGCGGCTTCGCCGTCTCCGAGGTTGGCGAGGGTCACGGCGGCGAAGCCGCAGGCGAACGCCTCGTCTCCGGGGTTCGGGCCGGGCATCAGGCCGCCGGACCACACGTTGTCCTGCATGACATGGAGGGCGCGGCGTGCGTCGTGGGGTCGGCCGGCGAGCGCGGCGGCGCGGGCCTCACAGCCGGCGAGGATGGGCAGAGCAAACGGGTGTGCGCCGTCCTGCGCCCGGTGGGCGATGTCAGCGGCAGCAGTGTAGGCACCGGTGAAGTAGGCGACGCTGCTGCGTATCGCAGCCGCAGACCCGGAGAGCAGCGCATCGCCGCTCTCGGTGGCGTGTCTGCTGGCCAAGGCAAGAAACTCGCGGGCCGCGTCGTCCGCGCCGATGTCGAAGCCGAGCGTGCCCAGGTAGAACGCCGCCCATCCAGCGAGGTTGGTGAGTCGAGCGCGGACCGCCAAGGTCACCCTCGTGTCAAGGAGGGCCTCGATCTGTCTCCACTTGGGCTCGAGCCGGGCAATCAGAACGTGGTGGGGGGTGGTGCGGTAGATCTGCGCAACCTCGTGGATCTCTGCCTCGAACTTTTCCAGTGCGGCGGGTCGTGGGTCGGCGCCGGCGATGCGCTCGTACACGGAGGCGGCTGCCGCGGCTGAACCGAGCATCACGCCGCCGCGGAGTGCACTGCGCCGGTTCGTGTCCATCACCTCCCCGCTGCTAGCAACCACTGTCGCCCCACGATCGGCCGTAGGTCCAGTCGGAGCCTCGGATATGACGGGAACGCGCAGACCGATCTCGAGGGCGTGCTGTTCCACCGACGCGAGCCGCCAGAGATCGATCAACTCACCGTGGGCGTCGAGCTCCTTGTCTAGGCCCTCGACGGTTTCTTGTGTGGGTAGGGGAACGGGCTGCCCCGCCCTTTCCCCCCGCACCGCGGCACGAACCGTCGACCGGTCAACGTTCCGCCATGGCGTTCCCATCGCGCTGGCCAGGCCCGCGATGGTGGCCTGACGCTCGTCGTAGAGCTCCTGCACTCGCCTCAGGTAGCGACTTCGCGCGGGCTGCCGGTCGTCGGTCTGCACGAAATCCTCCTCCGTCCTGCCCCATGCACCTGGGTGGGACGGAACCCCACCCAGGTCTCTGCCCCCAGCACAGGGTGGGCGGGGACAGTCCGCACTCACCAGGGTGGGGATCATTCCCACCCTGGCGACGAGTCGCTGCGAAGTGTGTCATGACTGGTGCATGCAGTGACATGTCGGTTCAGAACATCGATTTGCGGGGCCGCACCCTCCCGTTCTCACACTGCGCTAACCGCGTGATCACGTGTGCTAACTGGTCGGTCTCCCCTCAGCGGCGCGGGGAGCCGATCGACGCAACAGGCGCAGGGAAGCCACCGGGCGGTACGCGGCCCGCAGCGTGGGGTCCGATCAGCAGGTACGAACGTGCGCTGTTCTCGAGGCCGAGGTGGGCAGCGGCGTGTGTATCACCGTGCCGGTGGTGCACCTGACCGCCGCCCGCCGAGAGCTTTTCCCGTAGGTACGCAGCACGCTCTGCGGCCCTCGGAGCGGCGCTGGGGGTTTCGGTCGGGAGCCTCCGTGTTCATGCAGGCCCTGGAGCTGGCCCTCGGGGCGTCCCTGGGAACAGCCCTGCGAGGTCCCGAGACTGTGGGCCCATCCCTCCACCCGATAAGTTCGAGAACGCTGACGGGGAGATGACCTTCATGACTGTCAACGATCCGATGAGCACCCGAGGCAGTCGGCTGGTGAACCAAAATCCATCAACAGTGAGTGGAAGAGTTCCTCGGCGTCGGCTGGGCCGGTGTGGCATCGAGGTGTCCGCGGTGGGTGTGGGGTGCTGGCCGATCGGCGGGCCGGATCACAATCTCGGCATGCCGATGGGCTGGTCGGAGGTGGACGAGACAACGGCCGTGGCGGGTCTGGAGCGTGCCGTCGAGCTCGGCGCCGATCTGTTCGACACGGCGGATGTGTATGGCCACGGGCGGTCGGAACGGCTTCTGGGTCGGGTGGTGGGCCAGGTCCACCGGGACACACTGGTACTCACGTCGAAGGTCGGCTACTTCGCCGGTACCGCACGGCATGGGTACGAGCCCCGGCACATGCGCCGCCAGCTGGAGCAGAGCCTGGACAACCTCAGCACCGATCACCTGGACATTTACTTCCTGCACCACGCCGACTTCGGCCCCGAAGACTGCTACCTGCACGGCGCGGTCGAGGCGATCCGCGGCTTCCAAACCGAAGGCCTGATCCGTGCCGTGGGAATGCGGGGGCCGCACCGTTTCGCCCTCGATCGGCTGCAGACCCCATCGGAACTGCGCGGCGACAAGATCGCACGGTTCCGTGCCCTGTTCGAGGTGGTCCAGCCCGAGGTACTCGCCGTGCGGGACAACCTGCTGACCCCCGGTCACCGGTCCGCGGGCATCTTTGCGTTGGCTGACGCCCACGACTGCGGGGTTCTGGTCAACAAGCCGCTTGCCCAGGGCCTGCTGACCGGCAGCTACACGCCTGACCGTCCACGGACGTTCGGACCCGGAGATCACCGCGGACGCAAACGATGGTTCGCCCCTGAGGCAACTGCAGTGATCGCCGAGGGCCTCGCCGGCGTGCGGGACCTCGTCGGACCCGAGCCTGCGGACCTGATCCGCATCGCCCTGTGGGCCTGCCTTTCGCGTTCCCCACATGCTGCTGTCCTGGCCGGCTTCACCCGCCCGGAGCAGGTCGGCATGAACCTCACCTGCCTCGGTGACCGACCCGAACCATCGACGCTCGACGCGGCCCGCTCGATCATGGCGCAGGTGCAGGCCCGCTTGGACGCTGGCGGACAGGTCTTCCTCGACGAACTCGCCGCCGGCCCGGGGACACCCCGGTGACGGCGACGCACCCGACGCGAAGCGGGCAGGTCCCGGACGGACAGCCCCCTGACGGGCGGGGGAGCTCCATCGGCGTGCTGACCTGGAACGTCCAGCGCGCCAGCCGGGTCAGAGGCGCACGGCAGGCCGCATGGCTGGCCAGCTGTCCGGACGCCGACGTCGTCACCGTGACCGAGGTCGCCAGCGGGCCCGCTGGCGACGAACTGGCCAAGGCCCTCGCTGGGTACGGCTATGCCACGCACCTCACCGACGCCGCGGGCAGCGACTACCGCGTCCTGATCGCCGCCCGCGTCGGCGACCTCGCGCCTGCCCTCGAGCTCCGTACCGACCATCTGCCCCACCGGCTCGCGGTCGCCACCGTCACGCTGCCCGGCCCGCGGTGCCTGGCAGTCGTCGGACTCTACGTGCCCTCGCGCGGCCCCCGAGAGCGGCGCAACGTCGCCAAACGCGCCTTCCAGGCCGCCGTCGCCGACCTCCTCCCGATCCTCCCGTCCACGTTCGGCCCCCACGTGCCGGTGGTCGTAGCCGGCGACCTCAACGTGGTCGAACCAGGCCATGTTCCCCATCACGGCGTGTTCGGCCGCTGGGAGTACGACTTCTACCGGGCCTTCGCCGCCAGCGGTTTCACCGACGCTTTCCGCCACCGCCGCCCCCAGGCGGTCGACCACTCGTGGTTCGGGCGCTCGGGAGCTGGCTACCGCTTCGACCACATCTTCTGCACCAGCCCGCACCGCGACACGCTCGGCGACTGCTACTACCTGCACCAGCCCCGCGTGTCCCGCCTTTCCGATCACGCCGCGCTCGTGGTCCGCCTCACCCCGCCGCCGATGCCGCCGGCTTCCATGACGCCTCAGCCTCTGCGCTAAGCCGCAGCCAGGCCGTTCCGCCCGCGTCGCACGCGCATTCCCGCACGCCCACCCACGAATACCCTCCGACGCATTTTGATCACCTTGCGTTGCATTGCGCCTTTTGGCGCCCTGGGAGGTGTCAACGTCCATGCCGACTCTCGCCCCGTTAACCACGCACAGCAGGCTGCTCGACGCGATGTCCCACGTTCTCGGCGACCAGGTTGACCCGCGGGCAGCCGACGACCTTCGCCGCATTCCCCTGACCGACCCGGTCGCGTTGAGCGCCGCGTTGACAGCTCTGCTCCCCGGCCCTTTCAGCCTCACGGGTCCCCTGGACCGTCGCCTGCTCCTCGCCGAGCGCGCGTCGGGACGTGGCTGGTGGACAGCAGCGGATCTGTCCGGCCATCCGCACGCGAGCAGGAGCTGGCCCGCATGGACCGCAGGACGGATCACGGTGGGGAACACCAGCGAGTGGCTCTCCACGGCGCATGTCACCCGCGAGGCCGTCGACCGCCTGCTGCGTCCCCGCGTCCTGCTCACCGCCTTGTATCACCCCGAGTGGTTCCCGTTGCCCCGCTTTCCCCTGGCGATCTCCGACCTGGCGCGGGCCGCCCGCTCCACCCTGCTCGGTCAGGTGCGCCTCATGGACATGCAGCTGGGCGTGACGATCGAGAACATCCTCACCGCGGTGGACACCTGGCAGCCGGACATCGTCGGTATCTCAGCCACCTTCGGTCAGCACGACCTGATGACCAGCCTGCTCGAGGAACTCCTGAGCCTGCCCGCACCGCCGCTTGTTCTGGCGGGCGGCAGCCTGACCGCCCGCAACGAACAGCTTCTGCTGGACCGCCATCCGCAGCTGCTCGTCGCCCGAGGCGCGGGAGAGCCGACCCTCGCCGACATCATGAGCTACGTCCACGAAGACCTCGATCTGTCCCAGGTACGTGGACTCGGATACGTCGGGGCGGCCCGCGGCGGTGGGCTGGCCATCGGGCGCGATCACCGGCGGACCGCCGCCGTGACCAACCGCGCCCAGTCAGACTTCCTGCCCGAGCTCGACCTGCTCGACGCCACGTTCGAGCACAAGGGTGTCGCGCAGCTGGAGGCATCCCGGGGCTGCACGAACTCCTGCTCCTTCTGCCCCCGCGGCCACAAGGGCTCCTGGGCCGGGTCGAGCGCGGATGCCCTCGGCTGGATCCTCAAGGAGATGGGCCGGGTCTTCGACCGGCACCCTGGTGTCTCCCGCACGCTGTACCTCGTCGACGAGGAAGTTATCGGCGCCGGGCCCGACGCGGTCCCACGGGTGTTGGACCTGGCAACGACCTTGCACGCGGCCGGCTTCCAGTGGGAATCCTCCTGCCGCGTCAACCAGGTCGTCGACCCCGAGCACGATCGGACATGGCACGTCGAACGGGCCCGCATGTGGCGCCAGCTCGTCGCTCATGGCCTGCGCCGCATGTTGTTCGGTGTCGAATCGGGGGTCGCGTCGGTTCTGGTCCGGTTTAACAAGGAGACCACCGCCACCCAGAACGCGCTGGCCATCCGCACGCTCTCGGCGCTCGGCGTCCCCACCCGCTTCATCTACATCACCTTCGACCCGCTGATGGACCTCGGCGAGCTACGCGCCACCCACGCGTTCCAGGCCCGCACCGACCTTCTTCTGCGCCCGCTGCCACACCTGAGCGTCGAGGACATCGTTGACGGCGTCCACGACGACCGGTTCGTCGCCCGACACAGCACCGGTCAGCCCCTCCACACCGCCATCTCCTACCTGCTCGTGTCGATGGAGTGCCTCCTCGGCGCCGCCTACACCCGCAGAGTGCAGGCCGCCGGCCTGGCCCGCGCCGTCCGCCCCTCCATGGGCCGCGTCGACGCGGAGTTCGCCGACTGGCGTATCGGTCGCTGCTCGCATCACGCCCAACTGTGGGTCGACCGCCATTTCGCCCTCGACTACACGCTGAAGAGCCTGGAGAAAATCCTCGACGAGACAGAGCGCCACCTGGTCCGCACCACCCGAGTGATCGTGAAGGGTGCCGCGTTCGCGCTGCTCACCGACATGCTCGACCTCCTCGCCCGGATGCCGTCACGGTCGCTGCCGAGCCGCGACGTCGAACACCTCGATCGCGCGCTGCGGACGGCGCTGGACCACCAGCACGCCCGTCTCACCGACGCGATGGCGAACACGATCAACACCCTGCTGACCCAGCTGCCGGCCGACGCCTCCGCGCTGCTGCACCGCGAACACCGCCGGTGGGAACAGGCACAGGACTGGCAGCTGATCAACGCGGCGGACCCGTGCGGCACCTGACCCCATCGGCTCCACACCGCGCAGACCGCAGCCGATCTGGCGACGGAAGGAGCACGATGATCGGCAGCTTCATCGCACTCGAAGGTCCCGACGGCGTCGGCAAGTCGACCCTCGCGGCCAGGCTGGGAACCGAGGACTACACCACCGCGGTGGCCGGCCTGAAAAATCCGGAGAGCACCCGCCGGCGGCTTGTCTTCGTCAGCCGCCGTCAGATCTCCGCCACCTCGGACTACTCCGCCACCCTGATGAAACAACTGGCCACCATGCTCTGGCACAGCGGGGACGCCCCTGACCTTCCCGACGGATTCTGGGTATCCCTGCAGGCGGCATGGTTCACCGCACACGCCACGACCGTTCTCGACCCGCTGCTGACTGCCGGGTACGACGTCATCGTCGACGGATGGGTATACAAATTCTTCTCCAAACTGCTGCTACAGGGATACACCGAACCCGAACTCGCGGCAATGTTCGGCCGAGTGCGGATGCCGGACGCCGTGGTGCTGCTCACCGCTGACGTCGGAGCCCTCTACGACCGCCGCCACGCCGAGTTCCGACTCGCCGAGCTCGGCATGCACGCCGGCTACCCCGCCCTGGGACGGGCCACGTTCGTCGACTACCAGCAACGCGGCCTCGGCCGCCTCCTGAGCTTGGCCAGGAAGAACAGCTGGTCCACGGTCCCCCTCGAGGCCGGCGCGCCCGTCGAGGACTGCCTGTCTCTTCTTCGGCCCCTCGTCGCCGGCCTTCGCGCGGAGGCGACCCGGCGGCCCACCGACCCTGCCTAGCCTGGAGGTTCCCGTCCGATGGCAGCCCGCATCGTCCACAGCGGACCCCGAACATTCGACATCCCCGGCCCGCACTACCAGTGGCCGATCATCGATGACAGTCTCAAGGAAGCGATCGTCGCACAAACCGAAAGGTCCCTGTCTGACCGCGACTCCACCGGCATCGTCGGCGAATTCGAAAGGGAATTTGCCGCATTCGTCGACGCGCCCCACGCGATCTCCTTCTCCTCCGGCACCTCCGCGATCCATGCGATGAGCCGCATCGCAGGACTGGGACCTGGGGACGCTGTCCTCGCGCCGGCCTACACATTCCTCGCCACCGCGTCACCGTTCGCCTTCGAGGGTGTCGAGGTGGTCTTCGTCGACGCCGACGAGTACGGCAACGTGACCGCCGAAACGCTCGCGGACCAGCTGAAACCGAACATACGCGCGGTTATCGTCACGCACCTGTGGGGCAACCCCTGTGACATGCCGGCGATCGCCGAGTTCTGCCGCGAACACGGGCTACTCCTCCTGGAAGACTGCTCCCACGCCCACTTCGCCTCCCGCGCGGACCAGCACGTCGGCAGCCTGGCCGACCTCGCCGTCTACTCGACGAACCAGAAGGCGATCACGACCGGTGAGGGCGGCATCCTCACGATGTCGCAGCAGCGGTACCGGGATCTGGCGCTGCTGTTCGGCCACTACAACAAGCGCTGCCAGACCGAAATCGACCCGGCGGCCGACTACGCCCCGTTCGCGTTCACCGGGATGGGTCTCAAACACCGCCTCCACCCCGTGGCGGCCGCCATCGGTGTGCACCAGCTCGCCCGCGCCGCCGACATCGAGCGCCGCCGTCGTGGCGTGCTCGACCGGTTCGTCACCGGGCTGGCGGGCAATCCCGTGATCAGCCCCGTGGTGGTGCCCCCGGAGCAGGGCCAGCACGGGCTGTACGTCACCGGGCTGAGGTATCACCCGGACAACTCGACAGTGTCCCTCGGCGAGTTCGTCTCGTGGTGCCACGCCGAGGGGGCGACCGAGGTCGACGTCCCCGGCTCCACCCGTGACATCAGCCAGGAACCACTGTTCACCCGCCGCGACCCGCACGCCCCGTACCGGGTCACACCATCGCCGGCCCCGTCGGGGAGGCCGCCGCGGCTGAGTCGCTTCGCTGGCGTCCAGCGCTTCCAAGACACTTTCATCAAGATCCCCCTGTGGGGCTACGACGGCGACGATCCCATGGTCGAGGGCTACCTCGCCGCACTGACCGCAGTCAGCACGGCCGTCGCCGCGTAACACCATGGCCACCACAACCCCCGGCGGCAAGGCCCCCATCCGCTACCCCGTCCTGCACGACCTCGACGCAGACTTCACCCTCTCGGAGATCATTTCCGCTGTCGGAGAGCCGGACGTGCCCGGCCGGCCTCGCGTGTCCCTCGGCCTGGCCGCCGCCGCGCGGTGGGCCCGGTTGTGGCGTCTTCGCCAGGCCGACGCCGAGGCCTGCGCCACGGTCCTGGCCGCCGCCGCAGCCGCGGAGCCGGCTCGAGTAGACGAGTACGACGTCGGTGATGACGTCGCCGTCCTGCACGCCTTCGAGGTGGCGCCCCTGTGGCGACCCCCGGTCGCCACTGCCGTCGGCGCTCTCACCCCGTCCGTCGCCGAGGCGTGGCTGGCCCTGGCCCGCCACTGGATCGGCCTGTCCACGGCGACAGGCGACCTTCGGTTCTTCAACGCATCGTGCAAGCTGCTGGGCGCTGTCTGGACCCAGACCCGACCACGACACCGCGCACCGGGGCACCCGGACCCGGACAGCTGGAGTGCACTCACCCAGCCCCTGGCGGCCACAGCCCAGCTTGCCAGCGTCATGACCGACGACCTCACGGTCCATCTGGCCAGCAGGCTGATCGTGGCTGCCCCATCGCCGGCGCTGGCGGAGCCTGACCTGGTCGGGGCACCCGCACCGGGCCGCTGCGCTGCCCCACCCACCATCGCTGTGCTGGCCGCGGCGGGATCCAGCACAGCACGTCGCTTCCTCGCCGCAGCCACGGCCGTAGGGCTGCCGATCACGGTCGCCTGCTGGTATGGCGAGGACACCAGCCAGTCCGCCGACCTCACCCACTCCGGATACGCCACCGCCTGGTACCCGTCCACCGAGACGCCCACGATGACCGGTCCCACACCCGCCGCCAAGCCCAGCGACCCGCCCTCCGACGCCGCGGCCCACCTCGTCACACCGAGCTGGGACGCGGTCGCGGCAGCGCTACGGCGGCACCACCCCGACCTGGTGGTCCTCCTCGGCATGCCGATCCTGCCGACGTTCATCCTCGACCTGGCCCGCCTCGGTGTGATCAACGCCCACAACGGTGCGCTGCCGCACTACCGGGGTATGGACGCCGTCGGCTGGACGGTCATCAACAACGACCCCGTCGTCTGCACGCTTCACCTGGCCCGGCCCGCGGTCGACCAAGGCGAGGTCCTCGCCACCATCCCCCTGCCGCTCGCCCCCACCCGCACGCTGCACGCCCGCGTCAAGGACGCCCAGCTGCGGCTGTTGCTGGCCGCATCCCAGTTCGTCGCCGCCACCGGGCAGCTCCCCGCATGCACCCCGCAACACCCAGGACGACAGTTCTACCGGCTCCATCCGCACCTCAAGCGTGTCCTCGACGCCTGGGCCAACAGCCTCCACCCGACCGAAAAAGGATGATCTCCGTCATGGCCAGTGCCTCGCACCCGGCCCTCCTGGGCCTCGGACGCATCGACTGGGACGACACCGGATCTCTTCTTCACCATGCGCGACCCCTCTTCGACGCGCTCACCGACCAGTCCGGTCTGCTTCCCGCCCTGCTGGACACCCTCGCCGCCGACCCGCACCTGCAGCCGATGTGCGAGCACTACGACTTCATGGACAAACTCGTTCTCCACGACGATCGCGAATCACAGTCTCGCCTCCGGCTTCACCTGTATCGGCCCGGCTATTTTGATCGCCCGCACAATCATCGCTGGTCGTTCGCGAGCCACATCCTGCGCGGCAGCTACACGCATCGCATCTTCGGCCGTGATGACCAGTTCGGCGAGGACACCGACCCTGATACCCTGCAACCGATACACGAGCGGGTCGAACGCGCCGGCAGCAGCTATGCTCTCCACCACACCAGCGTCCATTCCGTACACGCCGAGGCCGACAGCATCTCCCTTCTCCTACGAGGCCCCGCGGCCAAGGACCGGTTCCTCATCCTCGACCGTTCCGGCCCGTCGTTCTGGGCCTACGGCGCCGCCCACGAATCACCCCAGACACGGGCCAGCAAACAGATGAGCCGCGGACAGGTCGAAGAGGCGATCGCCCGGATCCGATCCCTGATCGCCACCGCGCACCCTGCGCCGTCGGAGGTGTGAATGGACACCAACGCCGACCAGGGAATGCTGTTCGCCGATCTCGGAGACACCGTCGAGAACCATGCCCCCGCCGAGGACCTGCGGTTGTGCTCTCTCAACGTCAACAGTCCCAGCCTGGCCCGCGCACAGCGACTGGTCGACTGGCTTCTCAGCAGCGACCGCAATGTCCTCGTGCTCACCGAGATGCAAGCCAACTCTGGTCGGCTCATCCGCAGCATCCTGGAAGCGCACGGATACCGAACCAGCTGCACCCCGGGGTGGCACGAGAGCCGCTTTCACACCCTCATCGCAGCCCGAGGATTCGAGGTCGCGAACGTCGAGCCCGGCCCCCTCGACCCGCGGGTGGTCGCCGTTGACCTGACATCGACCGCCAGCACCCTCCGACTGATCGGCGTCTACGGACCCACCAACGGCATGACCACCGACAGCAGCCACCACCGTCGTACCTTCCAGCAGCAGCTCCTCGTGTACCTGACCAGCATCCGCCGCCCCGGCCTGTGCGTCGTCGGGGACCTCAACGTCATCGAACCCGACCACCGGCCACCGCTCCCGGCGTTCGAGGAACACGACTACGCCTTCTACCGAGGCCTGATCGACCTCGGACTACACGACGCCTACCGCGCCTGCCATCCTCACGGCAACGAACACAGCTGGTTCAGTAGCGTCTACGGCAGCCAACGCCTCGATCACGCCTTGATCAGCCCAACGATCACATTACGAAAATGCGTCTACGACCATTCAACTCGCCATCAAGGACTGTCTGACCATGCTGCCATCAATCTCGTGACCGAGCTCACCGAGAATGACGTTTAGCGCGAAGAGACACCGGTGGCGACTAGGGCCGTTCTCAACTTGTCGACGAACCGGTGCATCTGCGGATCGAAGGTGCTCGCGGCCCAGTCGATAGGTTCATCCAATCCAAACCAGCTTATACCTCGAAACTCGCGGGGATCTGGCACAATAGCCTGTCCACGATCCGCAGCAAGAACAAACCACAGGGTGACATCCGTGTGACTGTCCGCTCCACGGGTCTGCGTGACAGTCAGGAAGAAAGGATTCCCGCCGCCCAGTTCCTCGTGGAACCGCGCCGCGATCCCCAGCTCCTCCTCCGCCTCTCGAATGACGGTCGTCGCCGGGTTCTCGCCATCGTCGACGTGACCACCCGGCAGAAGCCAGCACCCGGCCTTGACATGGTCAACCAGAACTATTTGCCGATGATTGTCATCCAGCAACGCGAAGTACACCGCGAGATGGCGAGGAGGGGTGGCGGGAGACTGAACCCGGAACAGAGGCGCTCCTGATGCCACCCAGCCAAGGATCTCCCGCTGGTCACCTGTCTCCTGATTATCGTGCGGCGAAACCCGTCCCACAAGATCCGCAACCACAGATCGGGGCTCGTCATCGAGCAGCGGCACCAATACCTCCCACAGGCACGCTTGGCAGCATGTCAGGCGGACACGCGAGCTGCCGACGCCCTTGGACATACGGCCACGCGCATGGTCAAAACCTCCGCGACGCTACCGCGCGCTCCCTACAGGACTGCGGAGGTGGCGCCTCGAGAGGGCCATGTCGTGATCGGCTCCTGCTCCGCAGCTCCGCCGAGGCACCAGCCGCACGTGCCTTCCTGCGCGGGCACGGTGGCAGAGCAGTCGTCGCCCGACGGCCTCAAAGTGGCCACGTCCCTTGACCAGAGAGAGGACCCCGGTCCTGACGATGCCGGCGCCTGGTGGGTCGGCGTTCTGATCGCCGCGGGCGTGGAGACGAAGCTGTCTCCACCACGCGGCCTACTCGGCCTCTCGCAGGTGGGCAGCCCATTCGTCGCGGGTGATGGCGTAGACGTTGTTCGCCTTCCACGGGCCCACGTCGGCGACCTCCCGGAAGGTCATCCCGAGCTTACGGGCGATCGCGTTCATGCCCGCGTTCTGCGGCGGCTTGACGGGAGCAGGCGGTCTGCGCGGCAGTGACCGGGTAGACCAGCAACAGCTGGCGAAGACCGCCGCGCCGGACCCGCTCCCGGAATACCTGATCATGCGGTGCGTACCCGCAGACGCACTTGACGCTTCAGGGTCCGGCGTTCGTCCTCGCTCAACCCGCCCCACACACCGGAGTCCTGCCCGGTGTCCAGCGCCCAGTTCAGGCAGTCGCTCGTGACCGCGCACCGCCTGCAGATCGCCTTGGCCTCCTCGACCTGGCGCTCGGCCGGGCCGGTCGTGCCGATCGGGAAGAAGAGCTCGGGGTCCTCATCACGGCAGAGGCTTCGGTGCCGCCAGTCCATCAGCAGTCTCCACTTCGGGATCGCGGGCCGGATCCTGCAGTCGGATCCGCGCCGATATCCCCAGGATCCACACCAAAACAAGATCATGCAATACCATAATAGAATTCCATGAAGATTTTTTCGTGAGACTGCCTGGCAGCACGACCTGTCTCGGCTGCTTGCTGCACATGCATGGCCCGTCGAACCGCGGCCGCGGCGGTGGCAGACTGCCCCTCGTGGACCGGACAGAGCGAGACGACACCAGTCCCACCGTGCGTCGTCGACGGCTCGGCGCCGAACTTCGCCGACTGCGAGAAACCGCCGGTGTCACCGCCGATCAGGCGAGAATCCACCTCGACTGCGCCGCATCGAAGATCTCAAGAATTGAGCTCGGGCGAAGCCCCACCACCGCCCGCGACGTCGCAGACCTGTTGGAGCTCTACCAGGTCACCGACTCCGACACGGTCACAGCGCTCACCGCCCTGGCACGGCAGTCCAACGAGCGCGGATGGTGGCAGTCCTACGGAGACCTGCTCCCCGGCTGGTTCGACGGCTACATCGGCCTGGAAACCGAAGCCAGCGCGATCACCACCTACGAGACCCAGCTCGTTCCGGGCCTGCTGCAGACTCCTGGCTACGCCGCGGCGGTCCTCGCCGCCGGGGTCCCCCGACGCTCGGAGAGCGACATCGCCCGCCAGGTGGAGCTACGCACCCAGCGGCAGCGGCTGCTCACCCGTGACCGGCCTCCCGCCGTGTGGGCCATCCTCGACGAAGCTGTCCTACGTCGGCCCGTCGGCGGCGTAGAGGTGCTGCACGCGCAGCTTCTCCACCTGCTCGACCAGGCCCAGATGCCCGCGCTCACCCTGCAGGTCCTGCCCTTCGACGCCGGCGCGCACCCCGCCCTCGGCACCGGGTTCTCCGTCCTGCGATTCGACGCCGGAGCCGGCGATGAGGACGTCGTCTACATCGAGGCCCTCGACAGCGCGATCTACGTCGAGCGGGCCGCCGACGTACGCCGCTACATCGCCCGCCTGGACCACATCCGAGCCATCGCCCTCCCACCGCAGCAGTCCCTAGAAATGATCAAGAAGGTAGCCGATGACATCACCTGAACCAGACCCCACCTGGATCAAGAGCAGCTACTCGAACTCCTCCGGAGGCAACTGCGTCGAGGTCCGCCTCGGCACGACGGTCTCGGTCCGCGACTCGAAGGACCCCGAAGGGCCTGTCCTCACGTTCACGCCACGGGAATGGGAAGTGTTCCTCTGGGGCGTCACGGAGGGCGAGTTCGACCTGCCGGCAAGATCTTGATGGTGCCGACAGGACCGGAGAGGTGAAGCCCGAAGATCGGCGTCATCTCCTCCCAGCCGTGCCGTGTCGAGGATCCGGCGGACGAGTTCGTTCCGCACTGCCTGATCCACCAAGACTGGTGATGGTGCTCGTCGGCGCGCCATGGCCACGCGGCCAGATGATCGCGTTGTGCAGCTGGTCGGCGGTCAGCTCGAGTCGAACAGTGGCCGCCCGTCTGCCGCCTTGCTTGGACGCCGATCGGTTTGCCGCAGCCAATGATCCTGATGGGTGGTCTTCCCGGCTCCGGGAAGACCACCCGAGCCAGGCAGTTCGCCGCGGCGCACCGGGCGCTGCGGCTGATTCCGGATCACTGGATGATCCCGCTGTTCGGCGAACCGATGGCCGACGGTAAGCGTTTCGTGCTCGAGGGGCGGCTTGTCTCGATCGCCCTGCAGGCGCTGCGGCTGGGGACCAGCGTCGTGCTCGACTACGGGCTGTGGGGCCGCGACGAACGCTCGGCGCTGCGCTGGCTGGCACGGTCGGCCGGGGCCGCCAGCCAGGTGGTCTACCTTCCCGTGGACACCGACACCCAGCTCGCCCGGATCGCCCACCGCCAGGTCACGGCACCGCACCAGACGTTCCCGATGAGCGCCGCCGACGTGGACCGCTGGCGCGAACAGTTCCAGGTACCGGACGCCGCCGAGCTCGACGGCGGGCAGATCCCCGGCCCACCGCCCGGCTGGCCGGACTGGGCGCAGTGGGCGGCCGAGCACTGGCCCACCTGCACCGATAGCTAACGGCCGTCACCGACCAGTGAGGCCAGGTATTCAATCCTGCGCGGTTCTTCCTCGCCCCCGGATCGCCGGCCCGCTGTCCTGCGGTCTTCGGCCGCGCGTCAGGCCGAGGGCCCAGGCGGCGCCCGACAACGCCTCGTCGACAAAAGCAAGAGGCCGGCCACCGCATCGGCCGCTAACCTGCGCTCCGTGACGATCAACGATCCCAAAGACGTCGTCCGTCGCGGCTACGACCCCGTCTCCCGCCACTACCGCGGCGACGACGCGCAGGAAGGCCAGTACGGACCGTGGATCACACGGCTCCAGCAGCGCGTCCGTTCCGCTGCCACCATCCTGGACCTCGGCTGTGGTTGCGGAGTCCCCGTCGCTCACGCCCTGGACAAGGCGGGACACGCCGTCACCGGCGTGGACCTCAGCGAGGTGCAGCTTCACAGAGCCCGTGCACTCGTTTCCCACGCGACCTTCATCCACGCCGACGCCACCGTGGTGGACTTCCCGCCCGCGTCCTTCGACGCCATCGTCTGTCTCTACGCACTGATCCACATGCCGCTCACCGAACAGCCGGGGCTGCTCACCCGGATCGCCACCTGGCTGCGACCCGGAGGATGGCTGCTCGCGACGACAGGGCAGCAAACATGGACCGGCACCGACGAGGACTGGCTCGGAAGCGGCACCCCCATGTGGTGGAGCCACACCGACGCCACCACCTACCGATCATGGATCGCGCAGGCCGGACTCACCGTCGAGACCGAGACCTTCGTCCCCGAGGGCACGAGCGGCCACGCCCTGTTCTGGGCGCATCGCCCCTGACCCCCGCGCGCCAGCCCACTGGCGTGGAGGAATCGACGAGCGGGGCTCGCATCGCGCGGGTCACCGTGTCTTGTAGTCGAGCAGGAACGAGAGCGCCGCAGGTCGAGGCCGGTTTTCGCTGCTGTCCGCCGACTCGCTACCGTTCCCTCCGAGTCCGTAACTCCAGAGGTCCCGTAGTTCCGGACTCCCGAAGGCAGGAACTTCCGAACTTCGGAACTTCATAGGAGGCGGCATGCGGATCACGATTGCCAACCACAAGGGCGGCGCGGGGAAGACGACAGCGACGGTGAACCTCGCCGCGGCGCTGGCGGAACTGGACAAGCGAGTGCTGGTCGTCGACATGGACCCGCAGGCGAACGCCTCCCGGCGCCTCGCCCGCCCCTTCGACCGCGACGCGCCTCAGCTCACCGCGAGTGAGGTTGTCCGGTCAGGCGAGGAAGGAGTAGCCGCCCAGGCGATAGCGCCGTCTGGCTGGCCCTCCCCTTACACCGAGCTGGTGTCGGTCCTCCCGGCCCGGTTCGACCTGGACAACCGGGTGAGCGAGGCGGGCACGGTCGGTGCCGTTGGTCGGCTGCGGCGCGCCCTGCAGGGCGTGGACGACGAGTACGACTACACCTTGATCGACGCCCAGCCCTCCCTGGGGCATCTGACCCAGATGGCGTTCGCCGCCTCGCAGAGGGTTCTGGTCGTCGTCGAACCGGAATACGACTCGGTCGAAGGCGCGCTGCGGGTCCGCGACTTCGTGAAGGGCTATGCCCAGGACCTGGGTCAGCCGGACCTTCGGGTCCTCGCCTATCTCGTCAACCGAGCCCGCCGAGTCGGCGAGCACGCCTTCCAGCTCGAAGGGCTCGCCGACCGGCTGGAGGGTGACGTGTGGACGCCGCACATCCCGGAGTGGACGGCGGCGAAGGACGCGGCCTCCTCGGCGCTGCCGTTGCAGATCTGCGGGTCGGCACGGGGACCGGAGATGGCGACGCTGTGGACGGAGCTGGCGAAGCAGATCATCGTCGAGGGGGCAGCGTGAGCCCGGTGCAGCGTCAACGTCCTGGCGGCCCGTCGCCGTTGAACGTGACGGTGGAAAGGCCGCACGTGGGTGTGAGCACCCCTCCCCCGCCGCAGCCGGTCGAACCTCCGAACTCCGGCAGTTCCGAGATCCCAGACTCCGGCAGCCCGGAAGTCACGGAGTCCCGTAGTTCGGGAGACCGTGACTCCGGTGCCGCGGAGGTTCCGAACTCCCCCACTTCGGTGCTTGGGGGCTCCGGTACTCCAGTCATCACGGAGTCACGGACTTCCGAGGTCCCGGACTCCGGTGCTCCGGTAGCCCGGCAGTCCGGTACTCCCTCACTCCGGCACTCACCTACCAAGGAAGTTCCAGAGTCCGGTTCTCCGGCAGTGCCGGACTCCCGTACTTCGGTGATCCCGCAGTCCCGTACCCCGGAAGTACCAGAGTCCGGTAGTCCGGTAGTCCGGAACCACGGCAGTCCCGCAGTCCGGCAGTCCCGCACTACGGGACTGCCGGCATCCGTAACTCCGGAAGCCCCGGAGTCCGACAGTTCGGTAGTCCCGAAGCTCGGAACATCCGCAGCACGGGACTCGGGGACTCCGGAAGATCCGGAGTTCGGCACTACGGGACTGTCGGAGTCCCCAGGTCCGGAGGTTCCGAGTTCCCGTAGTGCGGTGGTCCCGGACTCCAAGACTGCCGAACTTACGGTGTCCGGTTCTCCGGCAGTCCGGGACTCCGCAAGTTCGGAAGAGCCAGACTTCGGGAGTTCCAGAGTTCGCACCCCCAGGGGAGCGGACCGCCGTACGCAGGCTCGCTACCTGTTGTTCGAGCGGGTTGAGACTCGGTTGGGCGAGGTGCAGGTACGCGAGCTCGAGGATCTGGCGCGCCGCCTACAGAAGGCCCGCGTGGACAAGACGGAGCGGATCACCGCGAACACCCTGCTGCGGATCGCCGCTGACCTGCTGCTTGCCCGGTCAGGGGAGTTGAGCGGCGACACCGAGGAGCAGCTCCGCCGGTCGGTCGGACTTCCGGAGAACCGGAGTTCGGGAGTTCGGAAGTCACGGGCCTCCCGGGGGACTGTGGAGCAGCGCTCAACCAGCGTTTAGCGCTACTAAACAACCGTGTAGCTCCGCTAAACGAGGAGGTAGACCGCTGTGCCATCGCTTGACCATCGCATGGACACGGTAGTTGAGGAGGTCGTCAGCCTGCTTGCTGCAGTACCACCAACGGCGAGGTGGGAAGCCATCCGAGGGCTGCGGACCCGCCTGTCATTGCTGCAGCAGTTGACTGTTCGTCAGATGGCGGAGGAAGACTTGGGCACCGTTGGGCGGCAGCTGCAGGTCACCAAGTCGCGGGTCAGTCAGCTCAAGGGTGCGGCACCGGCGGAGGGTCCGTGGACCATGTGGGGGAGGGCTCTCGCGACTGCGGGAGCCCTCGCGGACCTCGCCGAACAGCCGGGAAGCCACCGCCTCGCGGACGAGTTCGCGGACCTACTCGCTGACGGTCTACACGGTCCGTCGGCGGCGGTTCGGCCGCGAGTGGAGGACGCCGCGCGGCGCTGGACGGCGGCGGCTCGGCGCCGCCGGAGGGCAGAGGAGGCCGAGCGTCTACTCGGTCGGCTGGCCGCGCTGCTCGACGCGGGGATGCCGGCGGGGGAGCCCGAAGCGGCGCAGCGAGCCGAGTTGGTGTTCGCCTTCCACGCGGACCGGGCGGCGCTTCGAGGCGAACGTGGATGGCCACCGCTCCTCGGTCTGGAAGCGTCTGCGATGTCGCTCGGGGGCGCCTTGGATGACAGGAGGTCCGCGAGCTTCACCTCATTCAGGACGTGAGAGGACGCTGGTGGCGCGGCGGGACCGGCGCTGGCGGGTTCCGACGTCGACCTGCCGGCGGGGGGTGGCGCCGGCGGCGACCGCGTTCAGATCCGCGGCGATGTTGGTGCGGATGAGGGTGAGCATGTGCTCGCGGTCGTCGTCGGGGAAGTCACGCAGCAGGCTTGCCAGCAGGCTACTCACGGGGATCGCGCTCCTCGGGGTTCTTTCTGCCACGGTGGGGCATCCGTGGTCTGCGCCACCGCCTACCCGTCCCGCACCCCGATATACCCGCTCCCTGACCTGTGCCTGCCGCCCTGGGCCGGTCAGGGACCCCGGGCCCTGACGAACGTCCGGCCGGTGCGCACCATGGCCTCCGTGACCTGGCGGACCCCAAAACGAGCCGCCAAGACGGGTGGGCGACTCCTCGCCCAGCAGGCCCTCGGCCCGGGCACGGGGCCGGCTGAAGGCCATCGACTGTCATCCCCTGTGGAGCCCACCGTTGCCGGTCGATCTCCGGCTACTCGGTGGCGACCTCTGCGCGCCGAGGACGAACGCGAACCGGTCGGGAACGAGAGCAACGACTCGGGGTGCGCCGCGTCGATCTCGGCCACGCCTGCGCTGAGCGCGTCGTCGTCGAACGTCGACAGCAGCGACATGTGCCGGCCGCGGACCATTCCCAGGTACCGGCCTTTCGGGATCTCGACCGAGCGCTCGCGGTAGCTGACACTGACCGCCAGACCGGCGCTCCACATGTGATCGGCGATGGTCTCCGGGTCGGGCTGGAGCTGTTCGAAGCGTCGCAGGGCCGCACCGAACAGCGGGTAGGTGATCTTCCTGGGCAGCATCACGACGAGCAGCCGTCCGGCCGGGCCCAGGAGTCCGGCCAGGCCGGCGATCACCTGCGGGCGGTCGGCTGCCGCGATGTGATGGACCGCCTCCTTGACCACGATCGCGTCGAGGGAACCGGGCAACGCGGCATCGGGTTCGTGCCCGTCGACCGCTGCGAACTGCTCGGCAGACGCGCATACGGGGCGTAGGCCGGAGTCCGCGGGAAGCTGGCGCAGCATCGCGGGGGAGGGGTCGACGCACAGGATCGGCACCGTGGGCCGGACCAGGCCGAGAAGGCGGCGAGTGTGCAGTCCGGTCCCACATCCCACGTCGGCGATCCGGTCGCCGCGGGTCAGCTCGAGCGATCCGACGATCTCGCCGGCCATCCAGTCCAGGAATGTCTCGCTGTAGGTCCAGGCCTGGTCGTAGCTGCCGGCGAGCCGTTCGTAGTGCGCCGAGGTCTCGCGGTTCTCCACGTCGGACCCCCTGTCACCTCCCGCGCCAACACCGTCTGCGGGCCCCCAGTTGTCTCCGATGCTCTCAGCCATCCATGGGGCCGATTCGACGCAAGCACCTCCGAACCATGGTGACGGCTTGAGCTTCGACTCGACGACTCCACTGACCGGCGATCCACTGCCGATCTACGACGGGCGCCCGCGGCGCGCCGGCGCGGACGGCAGGGTCAGCACGATGTCCGCGCCGTTGGCTTCCGGTTCTGCCGGCGGTGCTGCCTGCGCGCCGATGCGCTCCCAGTGGTCCGGCAGGTCCTCGCGCAGCAGCCGACGATTCGGCCCGCAGGCCGGCGAGATCGACCGGGTGGCCAGCGAGCTCGGCTTTGTCGAGGCCCTTGGGAGAAGGCCGCCCAGACGTTCGTGCCGGTGACGACGGTGGACCAGTGCCCGGGCCGCAGGCGCTATCGTCACCATTCGTGCCGCAGGCGAGGCGCCGGCGGTGTCCGCTCGTGGCGGCCCGGCCGTTCCTGGCCGTTGTGGTATCGGCAGAACAGCAGCACACGGCCGATGCCGCGCACGCCGGGCGGTTCGTCGGCCGACCCCCCACCCCAGGGCCATTTCGTAGTCGATAGGCCAAGTTGATCATTCTTGGTGTCGGCCGATGCATGGCCTGACCTGGACGGATACCGGCGACATGCCTGGAGTGGATGCACGGCAGGCACGACCCCCTGCCGATCATGGAGTTCTCGACGCTTCATGTTCGCCAGGGAAGGCCGTGCCCGCCGATGCCATCATCTCCCCTCGCCGTCGTGGTCGACGAGCTTGCCGCGCAGATTCCGGACAGGATCGGCAAGCCACATCTGGTTACCGAAGGTGACCAGATGGCGTTGCTGGAAGCTCTCGCGCAGGTACCGGATCCCCGTCGACGGCGCGGAGTGCGTCACTCCTTCGCCGCGATCCTGACCATCGCGGTGTGCGCGATGCTCAGTGGCGCCCGGTCGTTCGCGGCGATCGGGGAATGGGCCGTCGACCTGCCCGCGGATGCCCGCGCCGGTCTGGGGTTGACCGGGCGGATCCCGGGCCCGGTGACGATCTGGCGGGTGCTGGTACGGGTGGACCGGGCGGCGTTGGAGGCCGCGATCGGAGCCTGGATCCGGGCCCGCCTGGACGCCGTCGACACCGCCGGGCACCAGCCGCCACGGCGCCGACGCCGGGTGCTCGCGGTGGACGGCAAGGCGATGCGCGCCACCCGCCACGGCGCCCACCCCGTGCACCTGCCCGGTGTCCTCGACCATGCCCGCGGCGTGGTCCTGGCACAGGTCGACGTCGACGAGAAGACCAACGAGATCCCTTTGTTCTCGACGGTTCTCGACCAGATCCCCGACCTGACCGGCGTCCTGATCACCGTCGACGCGATGCACTCGCAGACCGCGCACGCCGACTACCTCCACGCCCGGGGAGCGCACCTGTTGGTCACCGTGAAACGTAACCAGCCCACCGTCCACACCCGGTTGAGGACGCTGCCGTGGAAGGACGTCCCGGTCGGGCACACCACCACCGGCCGTGGTCACGGCCGGATCGAGACACGCACCCTCAAAGCCGTCACCGTCCCGGCCGGGCTCGGGTTCCCCCACGCCGCCCAGGCCATCCAGATCACCCGCACCTCCCGCCCGATCACCACGAACAAGGGCAAGCGCCGCCGGCGACGTGAGACCGTCTACGCGATCTGCACCCTGCCCGCCCACGACGCTCTACCGGCCGAGCTGGCCACCTGGATCCGCGGCCACTGTCCATCGAGAACCGGCTGCACTGGGTCCGCGACGTCACCCTGGGTGAAGATCTCCACCAGGCTCGTACCGGCAGTGGACCCCAGGTCATGGCCACTCTCCGCAACCTGGTGATCAGCCTGCTCCGGTTCGCCGGCTTCACCAACATCGCCCGAGCCCTACGCCACCACGCCCGCCACCCCGACCAGGCAATCACCCTCATGACCAGCACAAACACTGACTTTGCAATGACCCTGGACTCTGCTGCTTAATTCGCGGTTCGGGTTGTGCGCTGCTGGCTGAGGCGGGTGAGCCTGCTGGCGCGGGGTGTGAAGGCTGGTTGATCGGGGTTCCCGTGGGCGTCGAGGCGGATGACGTTGACCGCGGTGGCAGCGAAGGCGTGTTGGAGGCGGGTCTTGGGCAGGCCGCGGTAGCGGGCGTGGCGTAGGCCGGTGACGTCGAGGGCCTGGTTGATGGTGCCTTCGATCCCGGCGCGTAGGGCGTACCGGGTCTTCCAGGTGTCGGTGGCCTGTTCGGTGCGGGCGGCGGCAGAGGGTGTCGTGGAGTTCTCGGGGGCGCAGGCTGAGGAAACGGACGCCGCGTGCCGCGGTGGTGCATGCCTTGCGGGTGGGGCAGGGGTGGCAGTCGGTGCGGGCGAACTGGACGACGATGGCGTCACGGTCGTGCTGGCGGACGGGGTACCAGCCGGTGCTGGTGTGGCCCTGCGGGCAGCGGGCCTGGCGGGCTTTCCAGTCGATCCGGAACGCGGCCTTGTCGTAGCCGGTGCCGGCCCTGGCCTGGGGTGAGTGGTCGAGCAGGGCGGGGGTGACCATGGTGATGCCCCGGGTGGCGGCGTCGTGGATCAGGTCGGTGGAGGAGTAGCCGGCGTCGAGGTAGTGCTCGGCGGGGGTCAGGCCACGCTCGGCGAGGGTGGCCTGGACCGGCCCGGTGGCCTTCACGTCCGGGACGGATGCCTGGGTGGTGAGAACGTCCGTGATCAGCCGTAACGGCAACGCCCCGGGTTCGGGTTCGGGTTCGGGTTCGGGTTCGGGTTCGGGTTCGGGTTCGGGGGGAGGGTCGCAGGTTTCGGTGAGGTGGATCTTGTAGCCGCACCAGAACAGGTCGTCGCCCTTGGCCGCGCGTCGCGGTCGTAGGCCGGCGCGTTCGACGTCGTCTTCGCCTCCTACGGCGTGCTGCCCTGGATCGCAGACGTGACGGCGTGGATGACCGCGGCGGCCACGGCGCTGCGTCCCGGCGGCGTCCTGGTACTGGTGGATGGGCACCCACTCACCCAGATGATCGACATTGTCGATCCCGTCAGGTTCGATTTCCCCTACCAGGGCGGCGCCGCTCACCGCCTGGAGTCCGCCAGCTTCTACGCGAGCAGCGCCACCCAGCTGACGACGACGAAGACGGTGCAGTATCCCCACGGCCTGGGCGAGATCGTGACCGCGGCGGCGGCCGCCGGACTCCGCGTCGACGCACTCACCGAATACCTCGACTCCGACGGCCCGGAAGGACGCGCAGACCAGATGAGGCGCGGGCAGGACGGCCGCTGGCGGCTGATCATCACCGGCCAGCCCGTCCCAGTGCAGTACGCACTGCGCGCCACCCGGAACAGCACCACGTTCAGTAACCGTATTTGATCTTCTCGGGGCGCCATCACCAGCACGATCTACTCAACCGCTCGTCCTGGAAGGCACGCGGCTCTGCTCTCGCAGCGTCGACGCCACGGAACACCTTCACCGGCGGCTGAGTTCGGCGGTGAGGAAGCGTGTGTCGAGCCAGGGCCGGGTGGTCTGTCCGGTGAACGGGTCCGTCAGGTCGCGGTCGTAGCGGCCGGCGATCTCGGTGTCGTCGTCCTCGCGGACGGTCCAGCCGTTCGGGTACAGCCACTGGGCCGGGTGCGGACGGGGCTCGGTGTTGAACAGTGACCGTGCCTCGACACCGGACCGGCGGCTGAGCCGCTCCAGCGTCGCGGTGTCGGAGGCCAGCCGGTCCAGGGCCGCGAACCGATCCAGCGCGAGGCGGCTACCGACGGCGGACAGCTGGTGGATCCGCCGCAGCAGGTGTTCTTCGGCGGCGGCGGGAAGGTAGCCGAGCAGGCCCTCCGCAACCCACACAGTCGGCACTGCCGGGAGAAACCCCACCGCGGTGAGCGCGCCCACCCAGTCCTCGCGCAGGTCGGTGCCGACCGCGACACGCCGGCAGCCAGGCGCGGTCCGCGGCTGCCGCGCAGCACGTCGTTCTTGAAGGCGAGCGCCACCCCCAGGCGAGCAAGATTCAATGACAGAACGGAAAGTTCGTCGTCACAGGACAACACGCTTCGCCGACCGTGGGAATTGTCAGCGCCGGCCGGCCGCGAAGACGGGATTCCCCGGAAAGAGATCGCCCGCGGAGGCGAGGACGCGGTGCCTTCCACCATGGAGCAGTCCGTGGCGGAGCAGATCGGAGACCGTAGTCCAGAAGGACGCGGCATCGTCACCGGACGGCGGAATTCGCTCAGCAGGTACTCCGGCCGCGACGAGCAGTTGTCGGGCCGGCGTGGCCGAGCCGAACACCGTGGCGAGCATCTGGATCTCGGCCCGGCTCAACCCAGCCTCACCGGTCTCGACTTCTGTGTCAGCCCTGTCTCCACGAGTTGACCGCGACGGGGAGGCATCGCCAGCGTGGGGTGATCGTCCCGCTCCGTCAGGATTGACGATCTTACCGATGTTGCCGTCGCCGACCTGATGGATACTGTCGCCGAAGTGGAAGCTTCCACTCACAGCTGCCCCACCTTGCCGATATTGCCATCACCGATCTGCATTACCCGGTCGCCCACATGGAAGTTTTCGATAGTGTACTGGAACTCGGCCGCCGGATTGCTGATCGCCCCAGTGACAGAACTCAGGAGATTTCCAGTTTCCGTACTATTCTTGGACACGATCCTTGCCCGAACACCCCCGTTGGTCTGCACCTCAAGGATCGAGAATCGCCGCGCCAGTAGGTCCAGCAGCTGCACGAAACGATAGAAAAGAAACGCGAGTACCCCGAACCCAACTAGCGTCGCGACCGATTCGTGCCCCGCCGCGGAAGCCAGCGAAGCGATGACTGCGCCAATGGCCCCCCATAGAAATACCGACCGAATAAAGTTAGATATGACACTACCCCGATTCGCCCCAAGGTCGACTGCTCGCACCCGGGCAATGTTGTTCAACGGATAGGCCTCACGGCCGATCCACAGGATTCTTTCACTGACCGTAATTTTTATGAATTCGGATTGAATGGCCATTGATCCCCCATATTACCGATGATCCAGATATCGGGGACGGATTCTACACAATCTATAGGCCCACCAATAGAGATTTTTGACGGATTCGTAGTTACATGAAACAATTGACCATTGATTGGGTGAATGTTGATATAGTCCACCTTTCAACAAGGGCGACAGAACGCCCGCCGGTTCACGAGTGTCGGTTCCCAGTCGATCTGTCCTCCGGCAGTGCCGCTGACCTGCGGTTGGACAGATCGACTGGGACGGTCGCCGCTCAGCGTGTCCCATCCGTTCTGTCCTTTTCCGGGGGTGCGCTGACCTGCGAGAGGACAGATCGGTGGTCAAGGCTGGCAGCGGAGCGTGTTCGACTGACCTGAATTCGCAAGATCGATACTGATGATTGTGACTGGCGGTAAGGGTGATCGTCACATGACGGCTGGCGGGGCCGGTCGTATCTTGCTGTGGTCGCCGGAGGTGCCTGAAGGTCCGCCGCTGACTGGCCGTTGATTGCGAGCTGGGTATGCGGACCGCCCGACCGCTTATCGTGGATCATGCTCGGTCGAGCGTCGCATGTCCTATAGCTCGCCCAGCGACCGCGCGGGCTGCTCGTGACGCCCGAGGGTTGGACCGGCCGGCAGCGTCAACCCTAGGTTGACGTCGAACTCTCGTCAACCTAGGGTTGACGAGTGACAGAGCTGAAGCGAGAGCCTGACCTGGTAGACGCAGAGACCGGCGTGGGTCACGCGAACGAGCCGCACCGTGCGCGGCGGGTGGCGGAATCGTTCGGCGTCGACGCCGCACGTTATGACCGGACGCGGCCGAGCTATCCGGAAGCGTTGGTCGCGCGGGTGGTAGCGGCCAGTCCCGGGCCTCGGGTGGTCGACGTCGGCTGTGGCACGGGCATCGTGGCCCGCCTGTTGCGCGCGGCGGGCTGCCAGGTGCTGGGAGTCGAGGTGGATGCGCGGATGGCCGAATTCGCGAGACAGGGCGGGCTGGAAGTGGAGGTCGCGGCGTTCGAGGACTGGGAGCCGGCGGGCCGGGTGTTCGACGCCGTGGTCTCCGGCCAGTCCTGGCACTGGGTGGATCCGGTGAAGGGAGCGGCGAACGCGGCGCGCGCGCTGCGCCCGGGCGGTCGACTGGCCGTGTTTTGGAACGCCTTCGCGCCCCCGCCCGAGATAGCCGAAGCCTTTGCCTCGGTCTACCGGCACGTCGCGCCCGACCTGCCGTTCAGCCCATGGGCGGCCCCGACCCTCGACGCGGATGCCGCGTTGGCCGCCAGGGCAGTCGACGGGATGCAAGCCGCCGGTGGTTTCGGCGACGCCGAACAATGGCGGTTCGGCTGGGAACGGACGTACTCCCGGGACGACTGGATTGATCAGGTGCCCACTCACGGCGGCCACAGCCAGCTCCCGACAGCCCAGCTGAACCAGCTGCTGGCCGGCCTCGGCGCCGCGTTCGACGTGTTTGGCGGCAGCATCACGATGCCCTACGTGACCCTGGCGGTCACGGCCGAGCGCACCGGGTAGCTGCCGGCGGGCGTCACGCCCGCCCGGATCGCGGGTGTGTAAGAACAGCGGTGTAACCCCGATCAAGGAGTGATACCTGCGCGGAGCTCGTCGTCGTCGAACGTCGACAGCAGCGACATGGGCCGGGCCGCGAATTTTCAGTTGCCTCCGATGCTCCCAGCCATCCGTGGGGCTGGTTCGATGCGGGCGCCGCCGAACTCCTGGCGCTAGGCGCGAGCCCGGCGCGACGCCCATGGCGCCAGGCTCGCCTCCATCTGCGATGCCCACCAGGTGGTCGCCCGAGTTGAGGGCTGCGGGTCGGGCCCAGGCAAAGGGCCGGAGGCGACTCTGCCCGCTACAGCCCCAGTTGCGCGGAGGGGTTGTTGTGGAAGATCGAGGCGGGTCGGTAGTAGCCCATGGCGGTGGCCATGGAGCGGTGGCGGGTTTGGCGCATGACGGTTTCGATCGGGATGCGGTTCAGGCCGGCTTGGGTGACGAACCCGGCGCGCAGGCTGTGGGCGCCGAAGGCTGCCGGTGGGAATCGGTCGGGGTCGTCGAGGAGGGCGACCGCGGCCTGCACGATCCGGGCCACTGACCGGCCCGAGAGCGGGGTGTCGGGTCCTGTGGTGGGGCTGCCGAGTCGGCCGTGGCGGTCGATCGGCCGGAACAGCGGACTGTCGGCGGGTAGTCGGGTCGGGTCGGGCAGGCCGAGGGTGTCGGCGAGGGCGTACGTCCAGTCCGCCACGGCCTGGACGGGGCAGCTGGCGGTGCAGGTGCCGGCGGGGTGGCCGTGGGCGACGCCGACGAACGCACCGACACCGGTCTGGTCGGTCTTCGACTGGGCGATGAAGACCTTCAAGCCGTCGCTGTCGACCGCGGTGACGTCGCCGATGGTGAGGGCGACGAGTTCGCTGCGCCGCAGCGCGGCGGCGTAGCCGAGGAGCAGCAGGGCTCGGTCGCGGTAGGCGGCGAGGACGGTCTTGTTGTAGCGGCGGGCGGCCCGGCCGGCGGCGCGGGGTCCGCTGTCGGTGGTGGGGGGAGGGGTGCGGGTGCGGGCGTCGAGCCGGGTGGCGATGGTGGCGAGCTGGGCGGTGATCAGGGCGCGTTTGCCGGTGGGTCGGGTGCGCCGGGTGCGGCGTAGGCCGGCGACGGCGCGGCGGACGAGTTCGTCGCGGGTCGGGTCGTCGGCGTGGGCTTCTCGGACATCAGACGCAGGGGCGAAATCGGGCCCAGATTGCCACCGATCCAGTGACCCATCTCTAGCTGTCAGCAGGTTGCTGACAGCCGTCAGAAGCTTGCCGACAGCAAGCCATCTTCACGACATGCTAAGTGGTCGTAGGAGAGGGAAGTGGTTCTTTCTCTACTGAACTAATGTTGAGTAGCGCCGAACCAGCTGCCTTTGGCTGATTTCCAGGTTGTAGGTCGTGCTGACGGACTCCAGCTGCTCGGTACAGAGCCTCAACATCCCGGATCACGATCGCCCGGTAGCGAGTGTCCACCACACCCTCCTCCCGTAGCTTGCGTAGATCCTTGTGCACCGTTGGCTCGGCGGCGCCGACCAGCGCAGCCAGCTCCGGCTGGGTGAATGCGATCTGGACACGCCGGCCTGGCCCGTCCGTCGCATCGACTCCGTATGACCGGTCCAGCTCGCAGATCACCCGGGCCAGCCGCATCGCGATCGTGCACCCGCCGAACTCGACCCGGCGCCGGGTCGAGCTGCGCAGCTTGGCGCTCACCGCCCGCAGCAGGGGTGGCCCGATGTCGGGGTGGGAGCGAAGCAAGGCGAGGAAGTGTTCCAGGGGCATGACCTTGGCCAGCACGGCGCCGGCCGCCGTGACCGTCGCCGAGCGCGGCTCGCCGTCCAGCCCGGCCTGCTCGCCGACGAGGTCGCCGGCGCTTCCGATGGCCAGCAGCGCGAAGCCTCCATTCTCGGTGGCAGCTGTGACCTTGACCCACCCGCTCAACAGCAGGACCACGAAGGTGGTGGAGTCGCCCTCCTGCATGAGGACCTCGCCGTCGGCGTACTCGTGAAAGGTGCCAAGGCTGAGAAGCACGCGCCGGGTCTGCTCTGGCAGTTGACCGAGCAGAGTGGCCGCCGGCCAATCACGAGGCGGTGCGGACGTGGACTCGCCGCCAGCAATAGCGGCAGCCTTCGGGGTTTCGGCCCGCAGGCCAGCCGCTACCGGCTCGCCTGCTCCTGCGGTGTCCCCTTGGGCTAGACGCTGGCGGGATTCCTGGACGCGTCGAAGGTGAGCCTCCACCTCCTCGTCGGCGACGCGGCCGACAACCTCGTCGGCGAGGTCGAGGAGCCCGGCGAGCAGGTCATCGGGCGGCTCCTGCGCGCCGGGTTCGCGGAGTGGGTCATCCCTGGTCATCACACCCCCTTCTTAGGTGAGGCGGGACTGTGATTGAACGGGGCACGCTCCTGGAGCAGGACCGCCTTGAGCCCCCGACGGGCCGCCACGAGGTTCTGTCGGACCGCGGCGGGAGTCTTGCCCAGCAGCACGCCTATCTCAGCCGTGGTCAGATCGGCGAGAATTCCCTCCATCACCTGGCGCTGCGCGGGTGGCAGCGAGGCAAGCAGCTGATCGACCCACTGCCGGTCCTCCCACACGGTCAACGCGGCGTCCTCACCGTCCTGCAGTGTGTCGCCTCGCGCGACCTGGCGTTGCCGGACCCGATCGAGTCCGCGCGTCCGCGCCTTGTAGAAGTGGTTCAGCATTGCTCGGCGGGCATAGGGATAGGGATGCTCGACCTCGCTCCAGCGACACAGGATGTCCTCCATCGCGGCAGAGATCGCGTCCTCGGCCTCCTGTTTACCGGCACCTGCGTACAGGGCCGTCCGCAACAGCCTGCGATAGCTTGCGCGGAAGAATGCCGTGAACTCGTCTTCTGATGGGTTCGGCGGCGCGGCGGCCGAGCCTGGTGCCGGGGCTGCGTTGTCGACCTGGGTCACAGGCCATCCCTCGTTCCTCGGGCGCGAAACCGTTGATCATCACGATGGGCCTCCTTGCTTCCCTGATCCCGCGGCCGGCAAGAGTGTGAGGCTCCCAGCCAAGATTCTTTAGCCGGCTGCATTATTGCCGCTCTCGCGCGCAGCGGGCCGACGATCACGCCGGCCTTCCAGCCAGGTCGACAGCACGGCGGCCACACCGGCGATCCCTGCGACCGGCACGGATCCAGTCGCCGCGTACACGCCTCCGACGCCGACGAACACTCCGTTGGCCACGGCAGTCTGCCCCCCGGACTCCCAAGGGCCTCCCGCACGCGGTGAGGCGCTGACCTGGTTCTCCGAGCCTGAAGCCGGCTCGTTCATCGCCACATCCCTCCGCCGGCGCCCCGCCCTGCACGGTGGCGTCGCCTCTGTGGTCCCGTTGCGAGGCCACCTGTGAGTCGAGTCGGGAGGTTTGTCTAGCGCACGCCCTCAAGTCGCGGAAACGGAGATAGTGCGAACAGGTCCGCAACATGCGGGTAAATGCGGTGGTGTGCTGCCTGGTGTACCTCCGCCGCCGAGCTCCCGCCCTTACGTGGCGGTAGGTTACTTAGCGGAGGCAGCCGTGATGGCGACACAGTCAGGCGTGACAGACTCCGCGGTTCGGGGCTACGTCGGCCGCCAGCCACCGCAGGAGAGGGGTGGGGTCACCGTAATGCGACCACCGCAGCACCGGCCCAGCAGCAGTGAGCATCGTGAGTAGGCGTGCGCTGTCGTCAGCGATTTGGCTGGCGTCACGCGGTGGAGCGTCGAGAAGGTAGCTGTGGGCTTCGCCTTCGGCGACATACCAGTCCCCGCGGAGGTGGGGACGCACAGCGGCGATTGGCTCGCCAGTAACCCAGCGGCCTGACACAGCCACGCCGTCAGTCCCGTAACTCGGTAGGACGGTGACAAGGCGGACACGGGGGCCGACTTCAGTTAGGAGCGGATGGGCCTGGCCGAGCTGCCGGTAGGTGAACCAGGCGGCGGTATCGAGATCGCGCCGCGTCTCGGGGGTTACCGCAGACAGCTCGCGGAGGCTAGGGCCGACCTCGTCGTAGGGGACCGGCAAGCGGTGGGCGAGATCGACCCATGTGCCAGCCTTGACAGGGATAAGGATCGGCAGACTGGTTACCGTCAGCTGGCCGGCAGTCTCATACATGATCAAATGATCGTTCGACAGCAACGACCAGCCGTGTTCGAGTAGAAGTCTCAATGCGAGGGTGGTCTTCCCAGACTGCCGCTCTCCGGCAAAAATCAGCAGTGTGTGCAGCCCGTTCGCACTGGGGGGGCTAAGTGCGGCTGAGGCATGGAGCATGATGTACTGGCGGGCTTCGCAGGCCGCGAGAAAAGCCGCGCGGATCCATTTTCGGGCCGCGACCTGGACGGCGACCTGCGTAGGCCCGCACATCTCGACGTGGCGTCGAACGGGCTCCGCACGGTAGCCCACCCCACATTCATCGAGCATCCATTTTTTCGGTGGGCATCCTACCCGAATATGCATGGTCCAGTCGGCTGGTGGCGGCGGGTCGGGATGGAGGGGGTAGAAGTCCCTCAGGTAGCGATACAGGGCTTGACCGCTGGCCGCTGCCGCGCGGACACCCACTGTGGTCGCACCAAGAGGGAGGACTTTAGCCCAGAAACCGGCGGCCCGCTCGTTATGAGAGGGCTCGGGGCTAGCAGTCGAAGTCATCCCAGCGATCAACCTCCCTTCAGAATCCTACCTGCAAGGTAGATCGCAACTGGCTGGGTCCAGCGCACACCATGCGGTGCCGCACGGTGGACCAGCCTGAGCCCAATACCGCTTGATTAGCCTGTCGAGAGGATCGTCCAGCCTGACACGCCAACGGATGCTCCCTTATCGATAAACCTCTGGACTCGGCATGC